>JAUSIF010000332.1 GCA_030648135.1 Xanthobacteraceae bacterium | reverse complement strand
ATGCGCTTCTTCAGATCCTCGGCCTTGGCGAGGGCTCCGAAATTCAGGTTCGCCGCGAGTTGTTCCGCTGCCGAGACCATGTCCGCTCCGCTTAAAGACCCGCCCGCCGCCCCGCTATATGGGGATCACTTCTTGGTTTCGCCCGCCCCGTCCTTGGGCGCGGGCGGCTTGCCTTCGGATGGCTTCGGTTTGCCCTCCGTGGACCTTTCCTGCTTCGGCTTTTCTTCCTTGGCCTTCGCCTCTTTGGCTCGCGGCTCTTCTTTGGCCTTCGCCGCCGGCTTCTCCTTCGGTTTCCGCTCGGGCTTCGGCGGCGCCAGCAGCTTGACGCTACCGCCGAGTTTCTCGACCGCGGCAGCCGCCGATTTCGAGGCGCCGTAGACCTCGAAGGCGAGCTTCACCTTGATCTCGCCGCCGCCCAGGAGCCGCACGCCGTCTTTCGCCCGCCTGAGGACGCCCGCCTGCACCAGCGCGTCGGCGGTGATGGGCTCGCCGGCCTTGAGCTCGCCCTTGTCGATCGCAGTCTGCACGCGGCCGAGATTCACCTCGTTCAATTTGAGCGCGAAGATATTGGTGAAGCCGCGCTTGGGCAGGCGCCGGTGCAACGGCATCTGGCCGCCCTCGAAGCCCTTGATGGCGACGCCCGAGCGCGCGGTTTGGCCCTTGCCGCCGCGCCCGCCGGTCTTGCCCTTGCCGGAGCCGATGCCGCGCCCGATGCGCATGCGGGCCTGGCGCGAGCCTTCCTTGCCGGCGATTTGATTGAGCTTCATCTTGCTTCCTCTACTTGCCTTCCACCACGCGCACGAGGTGGCTCACCTTGGCGATCATGCCGCGCACCGACGGCGTGTCCTGCAAGGTGCGGCGGCGGCCGAGCTTATTCAAGCCGAGCCCGATCAAGGTCGCCTGCTGATCCGGCGGACGCCGGATCGCACTTCCGATCTGCTCGACCGTCACGGTTTTTCCGCTCGTCGCCATGCTCGATCCCTCGCCTTTGCTCACTCGGTTTCCGCGGCGCTATCGACATCGCGCCGGCGCGACTGCAGCGCCGAGACCTTGAGGCCGCGGCGCGCCGCGACCGAACGCGGCGCGTCTTGATGCTTCAGCGCGTCGAAAGTCGCCCGCACCATGTTGTAGGGATTGGACGAACCCATCGATTTTGCCACCACGTCGGCGATCCCGAGCGTCTCGAACACCGCGCGCATCGGCCCACCGGCGATGATGCCGGTGCCGGGCGGCGCCGAACGCAAGATCACACGGCCGGCGCCGTGATGGCCTTCCACGTCGTGATGCAACGTGCGGCCTTCGCGCAGCGCTACGCGTACCATCGCGCGCTTGGCGGCTTCCGTCGCCTTGCGGATCGCCTCCGGCACCTCGCGCGCCTTGCCGTGGCCGAAACCGACCCGGCCCTTCTGATCGCCGACCACGACGAGGGCGGCGAACGCGAAGCGGCGTCCGCCCTTCACCACCTTGGCGACGCGGTTGATGTGGACGAGTTTGTCCACCATCGCGCCGTCGCGGTCGTCGCGAGGGCGCTCGCGTTCCCGTGTCCGGCCCCGCCCCCGTGCCGGTGCTTGTCCCGCTGCCTGTGCCATCAGCCTGTTCGTCCTTCCTTCAGAACTTGAGCCCGCCCTCGCGGGCGGCGTCGGCGAGCGCCTTGACGCGCCCGTGATAGAGATATCTGCCGCGGTCGAACACCACCTGCTGCACGCCCTTCTGCTGCGCGCGCTGGGCCAGCGTCTTGCCCACCGCTTTCGCCGCCGCGATATTCGCTCCGGTCTTGGCTTGCCCGCGCACGTCCTTCTCGATGCTCGAGGCGGCGGCGACCGTCTCGCCCTTGGCGTCGTCGATCACCTGCGCATAGATATGCTTGGAGGAGCGGAACACCGACAGCCGCGGCCGCGTATAGCCGCCGGCGCGCAGCGAGCGACGCACCCGCGCGGTGCGGCGTTTGATCCGATCAGTGATCTTACCCATGGCTCGTCACTTCTTCTTGCCTTCCTTGCGGAAGATATATTCGTCCGAATATTTCACGCCCTTGCCCTTGTAGGGCTCGGGCGGACGGAAGTCGCGAATCTCGGCCGCGACCTGGCCGACCTTGCTCTTGTCGGTGCCGGTGATCACGATCTCGGTCGGCTTCGGCGTCGCGATATTGATGCCGTCCGGGATCGGATACAGCACCTCGTGGCTGTAGCCGAGCGCGAGCTGCAGATTCTTGCCAGCGACCGCGGGGCGATAGCCGACGCCGGTGATCTCGAGCCGCTTCTCGTAACCCTTGCTCACGCCGACGACGAGATTGGCGACCATGGCGCGGGTGAGGCCCCACATCGCGCGGTGGTGCTGGGTCTCGCCCCGGCTCGTGACCGTGATCCTGTTGTTCTCGATCTTGGCCGCGACCTCCTGGCTGAGCGCGAGCGCGAGTTCGCCCTTGGGGCCCTTCAGCTTGATCATTTCGCCCTCGAGCGCGGCGGTGACGCCCGCGGGAATGGCGACGGCCTTCTTGCCGATCTTGGACATGACGCCCTCTCCTCCCGCTCAGAATACCGTGCAGAGAATTTCGCCGCCGACGTTCTGCTCGCGGGCGTCGTGGTCGGCCATGACGCCCTTCGGCGTCGACAGGATCGCGACGCCCAGGCCGTTGTTGATGCGCGGCAGCGTCTTGACCGAGGCATAGACGCGCCGGCCCGGCTTCGATACCCGGGAAATCTCGCGGATCACCGGCTCGCCGTCGAAATACTTGAGCTCGATCTCGAATTCGGTGCGGCCGTTGTCGTATTCGGTGGAGGAATAGCCGCGGATGTAACCCTCGTTCTTCAAGACGTCGAGCACGCGCGCGCGGAAGCTCGAGCCCGGCGTGGACACGCGTTCCTTGTAACGCATCTGCGCGTTGCGGATGCGGGTGAGCATGTCGCCGATCGGATCGTTCATCGCCATCTCGGGATCCCCCTCACCAGCTCGACTTGACCAGGCCCGGGATCAGGCCCTGAGAGCCCAGATCGCGCAGCGCGATGCGCGAGACCTTGAGTTTGCGGTAGTACCCGCGCGGCCGGCCGGTGATCTCGCAACGGTTACGGATGCGGTTTCTGGCCGAGTTGCGCGGCAATTGCGCGAGTTTCAAGACCGCCGCGAAGCGCTCCTCGATCGGCAATTTTCTGTCCTGGATGATCGCCTTCAACCGCGACCTTTTGCCGGCGTATTTCTTCGTCAGCCGGCGCCGCCGCTCGTTGTTCTCGATCGCACTCTTCTTTGCCATCTCTTGCTCCTTCGTCTCCGCGTCTGAGGAAATTCCTCACTGCCGGAAGGGAAAGTTGAAAGCCGCAAGCAACGCCTGCGCCTCTTCGTCGGTGCGCGCGGTGGTGCACACCACGATGTCCATGCCCCAGATCTCCGCCGCCTTG
>JAUSIF010000295.1 GCA_030648135.1 Xanthobacteraceae bacterium | reverse complement strand
CGATCAAGGCGGACGGCTTGCCGTCTGTCAGGGCAACCTCGTGCGAAATCTGAACCGCGGAGATCCGAAACACAGGCGCGGTATCGGTATCGCGATCGAGGCCGATAGCGCGGTGACGGGCAACGTGATCGAAGGCGCGCCGATGGCCGGCATATTGGTTGGCTCGGGAAAATATCTGCGCGATGTGACGGTCACCGGCAATGTGGTGCGCACATCGCCCATCGGAATCGCGGTTTCGGTCGCGCCTGATGCCGGCTCGGCGCTGGTCGCCGACAATCTCATCGCTGGGGCGACTACCGGCGCCGTGGTCGGCATGGAGGACGGCAAGGCCGTGACCGGCGATCTTGCGCGCGAGGACGGCAGCCGCTTCGCTCAGCTCACCATCACCGGCAACCGCGTTCGCTGATACGCCCCCGCATCGGCGCGGCGGCCTCCGGAAGCGCCGCGTGTCAGCGACCGGGGCCGCTCTCGCCGAAGCGCAGCGTCTGCACGAAGTCGTAGATCAGCAAACAGAGAACGAACACGACGATGATGATCAATGGCAGCGCCTTGACCCACCACAACATGATACCCAGGAACGTCGTCACCATGGCGATGCCGATGATGCCGACGATGATGTCTCTCATGACGATTTTCCTTTCCGTGGGCGCGACACGTCGGCGCTTTGCGGGGCGAACCGGCCGCGCCGGCGCCCCTTGCCCTGTAGATTTGTTACAAGCCAGCGCGCACTGCGCAATAGGCGTGCATCGTTACCGCGGCGCCCGACGAGCTGCACCCCGAGCGGCATGCCCGCCTCGGATTGCATGAGCGGCAGCGTCACGGCCGGCGTGCCAAGATAGGTCCAGAGGGTGCAGAAGATCGGGTTGCCGGTGGTTTCAAGTCCGCGGGGCGCCTCGCCCGGCGCCGCCGGCGTGACGATCGCATCGTATTCGTCGAATATCGAATCGAGGGCTTCGTTGAGCGGCGCGATGCCGCCAATTGCCGCCAAGTAATCAACGGCGGTGTAGGCGCGACCGCGCTCGATGAGCTTACGCAAGGTAGCGCTGATCTGGTCGCCGCCTTTTTCGTAATCACGATGGAGGTTGTAAGCCATCTCGACCTCCATGATCGTCCGGTGCATATCGACGGCTGACCCGAAGCTCGACCCAGGCTCGACCTCGGTGATCGTGTCGCCGAGCGAGGCGACCAGCTCGCCGAAAGCCTCGCGCGTGACCGGCTCCGCCTGTTCCCAGACGGGCGAACGCACAAATGCGAAACGCGGCGGCAAGGGCGGCTCGCTCGCCGCCACGACCGCGAATGGAGGCCGCGCGATGGGCCGTGTGTCGGGGTCTTCCTCGTCGAAACCGGTGAGCGTCTCGGCGAGCAGTGCCGCGTCCTCCACCGTTCGTGTGAACACGCCAACTTGATCGAGGGTGCGCGACAATAGCAGCGCACCGCTGCGCGGAATGAGGCCATGGGTCGGCTTGAAGCCGACCACGCCGCAGAACGCCGCCGGCCGGATCACCGAGCCGTTGGTCTGCGAGCCGATCGCGCCCGGCACCATAGAGGCCGCAACCGCCGCAGCCGAGCCGCTCGACGAGCCGCCGGGCGTACGCGCGGGATCGTGTGGATTACGGGTCTTTCCCGGATGGAAATAGGCGTATTCGGTGGTCACGGTCTTGCCCATAATCACGGCGCCTGCCGAACGAAGGCGCGCCACAGCCGCCGCGTCGCGGCGCGGAGTGCGGCCGGCCCAGAGCGGGGAGCCGAATTCCGTCGGCATGTCGCCAGTGTCGAAGATATCCTTGATGCCGATCGGGATGCCGTGCAGTGGTCCGGTCGTATTGCCCTTCTGGCGATGCTGATCGAGGGCTTCGGCCTGTCGCATCGCATGATCGCGGTCTAGATACGTCCAAGCCTGAACATCGGCATCGACCTCATCGATCCGTTTGATGCAGTCTGCGACGAGTTCAGCCGAGCGGAGTCGCCCCTCGCGGATGTCGGTCGCTGCCTCGCTCAGCGAAAGGGCGGCGAGACTCATGGTCATGATCCTCGCGCGGCATGGCCCGCGCGTGTCATTGCGGCGTGTAGAGGTAGTCGGGCAGCCAGAGCGCAATTCCCGGGAACAGATAGACCAGGATCATGGTGATGAAGACCATGAACACGAACGGCAGCGCGCCGGCGAAAATATCGGTGAGCTTCACCCAGGGTGGCGCCACTCCCTTCAGATAGAAAGCGGCCATCGCCACCGGCGGCGTGTTGAACGCGGTTTGCGTGTTGAGCGCGACCAGGATGCCGAAAAAGATCGGATCGACGTGAAAATCGTCGAGCAGCGGCAGGAAGATCGGAACGAAGATGATGATGATCTCCGTCCATTCCAGCGGCCAGCCGAGCAGGAAAATGATCACCTGCGTGAGCACCAGGAACCCGGTCGTGGACAGGTTTAAGGAAAGGAAGAACTGTTCCACCACCGCCTGACCGCCGAGCACGGCGAACACCGCGGAGAAGGTCCAGGAGCCGATGAACAAATAGCAGACCATCGCGGTCGCGCGCGTGGTCAGGTATACGGAATCGCGCAACATCGTGAAGTTGAGCGACCGATATGCGGCGGCGAGGATGATGCTGCCGAGCGCGCCGATCCCGGCCGCCTCCGATGGCGTCGCCAATCCGAACAGGATGGCACCGAGCACAGAGACGATCAGCAACGCCAACGGCAGGAACGACGTCAGCAGCGCCCACATCACCACGGTGACGGGAACGTCGGTTTCCTCCTTGGGCAGCTTGGGACACAGCGCCGGGTTGATCATCGCACGCCCGACCACATAGATAATGTACAAACCGGTGAGCAGGAAGCCGGGCAGGAAGGCGGCTGCATACAGCTTGACCGCCGACACGCTCGCGGTCGCGGCGTAGACGATCAACAGAATGCTCGGCGGGATCAGGATACCGAGACAGCCACCGGCACACACCACGCCCGCGGAAAGCTTTACGTCGTAGCCGGCCTTCAACATGGCGGGAAAGGCAAGCAACCCCATCAGCGTCACCACGGCGCCAACGATACCGGTCGCCGTGGCGAACATGGCGCACGTCACCAGCGTCGCCACCGCGAGCGCGCCGGGAACGTTCTTCATCGAGATCTGCAGCGAATGAAACAGCCGGTCGAGGATGCTGGCACGCTCGACCAGGTATCCCATGAACAGGAACAAGGGCACCGCCACCAGCACGTCGCTCGAGGTGACCTCGAAGGCCTTCTGCACCAGCAGCGTGAAGACGCGATTGGAAAAGAATTCCTGGCCCGGCGTGTAGTAGGCGTAGTAACCGAAGCCGACGCCCATCGCCATCAAAGTGAAGGCGATCGGAAACCCGAGCATGATGATGAAGATGAACAGACCCAGCATCAACATGCCGATTTGCGGATCGGTCATGCTCCAGTCCCCTTGTGCCCCGGCAATTGCTGCGCACTAGCCGCGTCAATCCCGCGATCCTGCTGGATTTTCTTTTCTTGTAGGATAATCGATTCCGTCTCCTCGACGTCGTGCAGCCGCCGTGGCCACACGCCGGTGCGGATGCAAAGTACGCAACGGATCACCTCGGCGAAGCCCTGCAACAAGAGGAACACGCCGGTCACCGGGATCAGTGTCTTGAGCGGGAAGACCGGGACGCCGGCCGGGCTGAAGATGCTGACCTCGCGGAACCGGATCGACATGCTGGCGTAGTTCCAGCCCGAATACATGAAGGCGCCGATCGCCGGCAGAAAAAAGAGCAGGTAGAGCAGGAGGTCCATGCTCGCCTGAGTACGTGGCTTCCAGAGGCGATAGACGACGTCGGCGCGCACATGGCTGTTGCGCGAGAGCGCATAGGCACCGGCCATCAGGAACATCGCGCCGTAGGTGATGTAGCTGAAATCGAAAGCCCAGGTGGTCGGCGCGCGCAGCACGTAGCGCACAAACACCTCGTAGCTGATCCCAAGGGTCAGCACCAGGATCAGCCAGGCAAAGGCCTTGCCGACCCACATGCTGAGCGAGTCGATGAAATGTAGAAAACCGGTCATGTTTGATTGATCCGCGATTGTTACTGCAAATCCACCCCTACACAGGGTCGGGCGGCGCGATTATGCGCCGCCCATCCCGATATCACAGGCACGAGCAACCCGCAGAGCACAATCACATCTTCAGAACGCCCGGGAAGTGATGATTGAAGGCGCCCTTGTAGTCGGTCGAGTTCAGCTGCGTGTAGTACACCACCCGCCTGACCCACGCTTTCTGGGAATCCATGACCTTCTTCATGAACGGGTCTTGGCTGAGCGTGGCGATGAGGCCGTCCCAGGCCTTGATCTCCGCATCGAACACATCCTGCGGCGTGCGGAGCACGTTGACCTTGTCCTTGTCGATCAGCTCCTGCAGGTCCTTCGAATACTGGTCGTACGCCTTCCACTCGTTGGCGGAGGAGGCGGCCTCGGCGGCGTATTGCAGGATCGCCTGGTGCTCCTTGGGCAGACCGTTGAACTTCGTGCGGTTGAACATGATCTCGAAGTACTCGGTCGCCTGATGGTGGCTGCCCATCATGTAGTTCTTGGCCACGTTCGCCGAGCCGAAGCGCTTGTCCGAGGTCGGGTTGTTGAACTCGAACGCGTCGATCACGCCGCGCTCCATCGCCGGTACGATCTCGCCGCCGGGAAGCTGCGCGACCGCGAGGCCCATCGCCTGCATCAGGTCGGCCGCAAGACCGACGGTGCGGTACTTGAGGCCCTTCATATCGGCCATGCTCTTGACCGGCTTCTTGAACCAGCCGAGCGGCTGGGTCGGCATCGGCAT
>JAUSIF010000289.1 GCA_030648135.1 Xanthobacteraceae bacterium | reverse complement strand
CGGCTCCAACATCCGCGTCGATACGCGCGGGCGCGAAGTGCTGCGCATTCTTCCACGCCTCAACGAGGACGTGAACGAGGAATGGATTTCCGACAAGACCCGGTTTGTCTGGGACGGGCTGCGCACCCAGCGCCTCGACCAGCCCTATTTGCGCGAGAACGGGCGGCTACGTCCCGCGACCTGGAGCGAGGCCTTCGCGGC
The DNA here is from genome assembly GCA_030648135.1 of Xanthobacteraceae bacterium. GTDB lineage: Bacteria > Pseudomonadota > Alphaproteobacteria > Rhizobiales > Xanthobacteraceae > JAUSIF01. Next base: position 3,813 of record JAUSIF010000289.1, on the reverse strand, counting down.
GATCGCAGCACGGGTGAAACGCGCGGGCGCGAAGAAGACCGGCGCTATTCTAGGCGATCTCGTTACGGTCGAGGAGGCCTTCGCGCTCAAGGATTTGATGACGCGGCTCGGCTCGCCGCATATCGATTGCCGGCAGGATGGCGCCGCGCTCGATCCTGCGCTCGGCCGCGCGACCTATCTTTTCAACGCCACCATTGCCGGCATCGAACGCGCCGGCGCGCTTTTGATCGTGGGGAGCAATCCGCGGCGCGAGGCCGCGATCCTCAATGCGCGCATCCGCAAGCGCTGGCGCATGGGAAATTTCCCCATCGGCCTGGTCGGCGAGCCCGCCGATCTCACCTATGGCCATGATCATCTCGGCGCCGGGCCGGATACGCTCGCCGAGATCGCCGCCGGCAAGCACGCTTTCTTCGAGACGCTGAAGAAATTCGAGCGGCCGATGCTGATTTTGGGCCAAGGCGCGCTGGCGCGGGCCGACGGCGCCGCGGTCGCATCGCTCGCGGCGAAAATCGCGGCCGAGACCGGCATGATCAAGGATGACTGGAACGGATTCTCGGTGCTGCACACGGCGGCGGCGCGCGTGGGCGCGCTCGATGTGGGCGCGGTTCCGGGCGCGGGCGGGCTCAATGTCAAGGGCATGATCGCGCCCGGTGCGCTCGATGTGCTGTTTCTGCTCGGCGCCGACGAGATCGAGGTCGCCCCCAGCGCCCCCGGTGCCTTCGTCGTCTATCTCGGCACCCACGGCGACCGCGGCGCCCACCGCGCCGACGTGATCCTGCCGGGCGCGGCCTATACGGAAAAATCCGCGATCTATGTGAATAGCGAAGGCCGGCCGCAGTTCTCGAACCGCGCCGCCTTTCCGCCCGGCGACGCGCGCGAGGATTGGGCGATATTGCGCGCGCTTTCCGACGCAATGGGCGCGAAGTTGCCCTATGACTCGCTCGCCGAGTTGCGCCGCGCGCTCACGGCGAAGCATCCGCATCTCGGCGCGCTCGAACGCATCATGCCCGCCGATGCCGGCGACATCCGCAAATTGGCCACGCGCGGTGGCAAGACCGACAAGGCGCTTTTTCGCTCCGCCGTTTCTGATTTCTATCTCACCAATCCGATCACGCGCGCCTCGGCGATCATGGCCGAATGCTCGGCGCTGGCGGCGGGCAAGCTCCCGGCCGCGGCGGAGTGATGGCGATGATCGATCTGTTCTGGATCTACGTCTTTCCCATCCTGATCATCGCCCTGCAGAGCATCGGGCTGCTGACGGCGCTGCTCCTGTTCATCGCTTACGTGCTCTATGCCGACCGCAAGATCTGGGCGGCGGTGCAGATGCGGCGGGGTCCGAACGTGGTCGGCCCGTGGGGGCTGTTGCAGAGCTTCGCCGACTTCATCAAATTCGTGCTGAAGGAGCCGGTGATCCCGGCCGGCGCCAACAAGGGCGTGTTTCTGCTGGCGCCGTTTATTTCCTGCGTTCTCGCGCTCGCCGCCTGGGCGGTGATCCCGCTCAACGCCGGCTGGGCCGTCGCCGACATCAACGTCGGTATTCTTTATATTTTCGCCATCTCCTCGCTCAGCGTCTATGGCATCATCATGGGCGGCTGGGCCTCCAATTCGAAATATCCGTTCCTCGCCGCCTTGCGCTCGGCCGCGCAGATGGTGTCCTACGAAGTCTCCATCGGCTTCGTCATCATCACGGTGCTCCTATGCGTGGGCTCGCTCAATCTCAGCAAGATCGTGCAGGCGCAGGCGGGGCCGCTCGGATTGTTCCAGTGGTTCTGGCTGCCGCTGTTCCCCATGTTCGTGATCTTCTTCGTCTCGGCGCTGGCGGAGACCAACCGCCCGCCGTTCGATCTGGTGGAAGCCGAATCCGAGTTGGTCGCGGGCTTCATGGTGGAATATTCATCGACGCCCTATCTCCTGTTCATGCTCGGCGAATACGTGGCGATCATGACCATGTGCGCCATGGGCACGATCTTGTTCCTCGGCGGCTGGCTGCCGCCGTTTCCAATCCCGCCTTTCACCTGGGTGCCGGGCGTCGTCTGGTTCGTGCTCAAGCTCTCTTTCATGTTCTTCCTTTTCTCCATGGTGAAGGCGATCGTTCCGCGCTATCGCTACGACCAGCTGATGCGACTGGGCTGGAAGGTGTTTCTGCCGGTCACGCTGGTGATGGTGGTGGTGGTGGCCGGCGTGCTGCAATTGACGGGGCTCGCGCCGAAATGACGAGGTTGCCATGAAGCTCGACCGCGCCGCCCGCGTCGCATTCCTGTGGGAGTTCGTCGCGGCTTTCGTCCTCGCCATGCGTTATTTTTTCGCGCCCAAGTCGACGCTGAACTATCCGTTCGAGAAGGGAATGCTCTCGCCCCGCTTCCGCGGCGAGCATGTGCTGCGCCGCTATCCCAACGGCGAGGAGCGCTGCATCGCCTGCAAGCTGTGCGAGGCGATCTGCCCGGCGCAGGCCATCACCATCGAGGCGGGACCGCGCCGCAACGACGGCACCCGGCGCACCACCCGCTACGACATCGACATGGTGAAGTGCATCTATTGCGGCTTGTGCCAAGAGGCTTGTCCGGTCGATGCCGTGGTCGAGGGCCCGAATTTCGAGTTCGCGACCGAGACGCGCGAGGAGCTTTACTACGACAAGGAGCGTCTGCTCGCGAACGGCGATCGTTGGGAGCGCGAGATCGCCAAGAACCTGGCGCTCGACGCGCCGTATCGGTGAGGCAGATCGATGCGGGGGCGGATCGAGATTTCTCCCTCTCCCCAGCGGGGAGAGGGTTGGGGTGAGGGGGGACGATCGTCAATGTCCTTCCCCCTCACCCGGCCCTTCGGGCCGACCTCTCCCCACCGGGGAGAGGTAGTTTGGGGACAGCGTTTATGAATCTCGCCGCGCTGTTCTTCTACCTCTTCGCCGGGCTCACCGTCGCCGCGGCCTTCATGGTCATCGCGGCGAAGAATCCGGTGCACTCGGTGCTGTTTCTCATCCTCGCCTTCGTCAATGCGGCGGGACTGTTCATGCTGGCCGGCGCCGAGTTCCTGGCGATGATTTTGGTCGTGGTCTACGTCGGCGCGGTCGCGGTGCTGTTTCTGTTCGTGGTGATGATGCTCGACGTGGATTTCGCCGAGCTGCGCCAGGGCTTCCTGCAATATCTGCCGGTCGGCGCGCTGGTCGGCGTCGTCTTTCTGGTCGAACTTCTGCTCGTGGTCGGCACCTGGGTGACCGGCCCCGGCGTTCAGAGCGCGATCCGCTCGCCGATCCCGCCCTTGCAGCAAGCGAACAACACGCAGGCGCTCGGCCGCGTGCTGTACACGACCTATGTGCATTTCTTCGAGCTCGCCGGCATCGTGCTGTTGGTCGCCATGATCGGCGCGATCGTGCTGACGCTCCGCCACAAGGAGGGCGTCAAGCGCCAGAACGTCAGCCGCCAGCTCGCGCGCACGCCCGCGACCTCGATCGAAATTCGCAAGGTGCGGCCGGGGCAGGGGATATGAAATTATGACCATCGGGCTCTCGCACTATCTCAGCGTCGGCGCGATCCTGTTCACGCTCGGCATTCTCGGCATTTTTCTCAACCGCAAGAACGTCATCATCATCCTGATGTCGATCGAGCTGATTCTGCTCGCGGTCAACATCAATCTGGTCGCCTTCTCGACGCATCTCGGCGACATCGTCGGGCAGATTTTCGCGCTGCTGGTGCTCACCGTCGCCGCGGCCGAGGCCGCGATCGGGCTCGCCATCCTCGTCGTCTATTACCGTAACCGCGGCTCGATCGCGGTCGAAGACATCAACATGATGAAGGGCTGAGGCGGCGAATGTATCAG
>JAUSIF010000285.1 GCA_030648135.1 Xanthobacteraceae bacterium | reverse complement strand
ATGCGAGAGGCTAACACATTGTGTTTCGAGAACATCTCGCGCTGCGACTGCGTTTGCAGGAGCGTCTTGAGCGTGCTGCCGCCCTGGAACCTTTCTTTCATCGATTGAAGCGCATAGGACGTGCCGGACGGGTTCGGATCGACCCACGTCGCATCGTCGAGAGCGCGCGCGAGTCGCGTCATCAGGCCTTGCTCGTCTTCGGTGAACAACACGTTGATCGCGGACTTCTGATTTGCGAACGCCGCGTCGATTCTGTTCTGCAACAGCTTCGGGCTCAGGATTTGCCCCTTATCGTTCTGCGCCATCTTGACCCAGTAGGCGAGCCGCACATCGTCCCATGCCTCCGGCGCGCCGTTCTTTACAAGCAGGTCCTTCATATGCGCGAGTGCTTCGACATCGCCCGGGCGCAGCTTCGTCGATGGCTGCGGGATGAGCGCGTCGACGACGGACTCGGGACTATCGGCCTTGTTGAAAACGGCATCAAGCCGCCGACCGGCCGGCGTAAGTTTTCCGGACGGATCGCGCGGCGCGAACAGTTCTTTCATATCCTTGGTGAATCCGCGCGCCGTCTTGAGCGCGGCTGCAGTGTCGGGCTGGCCGACCAGCAGCGCCTTGTCGGCAAGATCGTCGATCCACCCGTTGAATCCGTTGTAGATCGCCTTTGCGGCCATCGCGTCTGCCGATTTCGGTTCTGCCCCGCGATAGATGTTGAGCAAATAACGACGGGCGTCGTCGAGGAATATGCTGGATCTGCCCGCGCCGACCAATGGAATAACCTGTTCAGTTACCTTTCCCTTACTATAGTCTTCAAGAAACTGAAGCATTTCGTTCGATGACTTATAGGCGCCGAGGTTCGGTTTCGGCCAGATGTTTGATTCCTGCAAGCTTGTCGACACGCGCTTCGCCAACAGGTCAAAGCCTTCCTCGCGCGGAAACATCGGCCCGGCCGCGCCCCAGAGTTGGTTCTCCGCCTCATCCATGTAGGCCTTCGCGGTCTGGATTCCCTGTTGGATGCCGCGCCCGATCGTGGCCTTCTCGCGGCCCGCCGCGCCAGGCGCGATATCGCCGCCGATCCGCTTCGTCACGGCCTCTCCGATTGCGCTGGTCTGGCCCTCGTCGAAGTCGCGCATGATCTGCTTGGCTTGGTCACCCCACAGACCGCGCCGCATCTCGACTTCCATCTGCAAGATTTGCGGGTCCTTAGTCCGCTGTCCTTTCGTGGTCGGAATGTCGAACTCGCCAGTGCGGAACTGGGCGGCGACTTCGCCCGGATCGCGCGCCTTCGTGGCAGCCTCGGCAAACTTCTCTGCGGGCCTGCCCTCCATGGTGGCAGCCATCTCAGGCGCGATACCCATGCGCTCCGCCTCGGCGCGCCCGGCCGCCGAGAGCGCGCCGGTCTCATCAAGCATTCCAGGCTTTGAGACCATCTTGCGCCACAGGGAGGTGACCGCCGGCGAGATCGCCTCTCCAACTGCCGCTCCGCCTGCGGCAAACCCGGCCTTGGTCAGGTCGACCCCCTGCTTGCTGCCCATCTGGCCGGCGGCGACATCTGTGCCGATGCTGACGCCAGCGGCGACCGGAGCCTGCAGAATGAGACGCCCAAGCAGCGGCAACCCCTTGAATGCGCCAGCCGCCAGCCCGCTACCGATCATATACGGGATCGCGCCTACCACTCCGCGCTCAACGTCCGCCATGTCGAGGCCCGGCTTGTTGATGTAGGCCTTCTTCTCGGCGCCGGCGTCGTCGCGGTAGGTGATGATCTCCGCGCCGTGCACGTCCTTTTCGGTGCCGACCAAGCGGGAACCGAGAGATTTCTTGATGATGTCTCCGTAGGCCGCGTCGTCAGGCATCAGTAGTTTCGCCTGATTGATCGAGACGTGGTTGTAGTCTGTGCTGGAGAACGCAGGAACGTCGGCAAACTTCGGGTCCACCTTTCCGTAGTAGGACTCCGATGCGAACTTGCCGACGGCGCTGGCCGCGCCCGAGATGACGCCTCCGACTTTCGACAGGACGCCCTGTTTGGCGTCGAGCAACTGTTGCGGCGTCACGCCCTCGCCTTGCAGGTAGGCGTTGATGTCCTCGTTAGGCGCACCCTGGCTGACAAGCCGCGCCATGTTGCGGTCGATCTTTGCCAAGTCCGGCGCATCAGTTTTGATCTGGGCGGCAGGCGGAGCGGTAGGCGGAGCCGCCGTGGGATCAAATGAATTTGAATCGTAGGCGCCGGATTGATCCGTCACGGCTCAAGCCCTTTATATTTTTTTCGAAGCTGGTCGACCACGTCGATCGCACCGGCCGTCGGTTGCGGCTGCACGGTTGCTCCAGCCATCGTATTCATGGATTCCATGAACCCGCCTAGTTCCTTGCGGCGCCCAGCCTCGAGCTCCGCCAGGGCCGTGTAGACGGACGGGTCGGCCTGCCCATCTTTCTGAACGTGAGCGCGCCAGACTTCGGCTTGCTGCTGCGAGTTTCGAAGATCGGCCGTTCGCATCGCGATCAACAGCTTTCGACCGGCGGCCGAATCGCCGATGTTCGGCGCCATGCGTTCATAAAGTTTTCGCTCGAAGTCGGAGGTCGATGCGTCAGAGGATTTTCTTTTGTACGACAACGCAATCTCATCGACGATCTTTTTCGCAACTTCAGCGTTCGGCACACCCTTGAGGTCAAGGCCGAACAGCGTAACGCCAGCCTTCTTGATTTCCGAGATTGGGCCCGCGGCCGTGCCGGTGTAGACATTCGGATCGTCAAGAAGCTTATCCAGTTGCTCGTATTGCCGAAGTTCGGCACCAGCGGAGACGGCCGCATCCTCAGCCTTGAGATAGCGGTCGCCAAGGCCTTCGGAAATCCTCTTCGCTCCGCCAACCGTCACGGTTGTCGCTCCAGCCCTCTTTTCCGCGATCTTCCATTGCAAGCGGTCAAGTGGCGCTCGGCCAGCGGCGCGCTCAGCGCGCGCGTAAGACTGCCAATCCTTTTCGTCATTTGTCGGCTGCCCTGCGGTGATCCCCGCCTTGGTCAATTCGAGAAGTGTCTTTCGCGTATCTTCCGGAAGGCCGGGCTGCAACGCGAGCGCGGTCAGGGTTGGAACGGCCGCCGCGATTCGATCGTTGACGGTCAGCATGGCGGTGTCCGAACCGACCGCGCCCTTCGGCGGCGCCATGCCGGTGACGCCCGCCATGCCGTTGCCGAACCTGGACGTCTGCTTTTCGTAGACTTGGCGCGCGGTGAGCGGCTGCCCGCCGGGCGAATAGAACACGGAACGGTTGGCCGCGGCCGCGCCTGGCGTCACCAGTTTGGTCGCTGGCTGGTCTGGATTCTCCGCCATGCCGGTGAGAAAGTCCTTTGCGCCTTCTGCCCCAAGGAAGTGCGCCATGTAGAGATTGCGGTCGGTCGGGACGATGTCGGCGCCGG
>JAUSIF010000283.1 GCA_030648135.1 Xanthobacteraceae bacterium | reverse complement strand
GCGGCGCCGGACGGACTGGTGGCCCGGCTTTCGCGCGGCGAAGTGCCGGATTATCTCGAAGCCGCCGCCGGCGATCCGGCCGAGCCGTTGCGCGTCTTCCGCGTGCGGCGCTGAACATTGTTTTCTTCCGCTATTCGCGCTACACTCTGCGCCATGCGATTGAGCTTTCCCGCGCTGCTTGCCGTTGTCATGGCCGTGGCAACGGCCAGCGCACAGACGCCGCTGCCGCCGCCGCGACCCGCCCTGCCGGCATCGCCGTCGCAGTCCGTTACGCCCGCGCCGCAACCCCAGCCGGGCGCGGTGGCGAAAGAGTTGTTCGGCCATATGAGCGGGCCGGCGCCGCTGGCCGCGCGCGCGGTCGGCTTCTATGCCAAGGGCTGCCTCGCCGGCGCGGTCGCCTTGCCGGTCGACGGCAAGACCTGGCAGGTCATGCGCCTTGCGCGCAACCGCAACTGGGGTCATCCCGATCTGATCAAGTTCCTCGAGCGCCTCTCGGCGCGGGTGCCGCAATTCGGCTGGCCCGGCGTTTTGGTCGGCGACATTTCACAGCCGCGCGGCGGCCCGATGCTCACCGGCCACGCCTCGCACCAGGTCGGCCTCGACGCCGATGTCTGGCTCACGCCGATGCCCAACCGCACGCTCTCCACCGAGGAGCGCGAAACGATCTCGGCGACCATGATCGTGAGAGCCGATCGGCTCGACGTCGATCCGGCGGCCTGGACGCCCGGCCATATCAAGGTCGTCAAGGCGGCGGCGGAAGACCCGGAGGTCGAGCGGGTGCTGGTCAATGCCGCGATCAAGAAAGCGCTTTGCCGCGAAGCCGGCAGCGATCACGCCTGGCTGCAAAAAGTACGCCCCTATTGGGGCCACGACTATCATATGCACATCCGTATTCGCTGTCCGGCCGGCAACCCGGACTGCAAAGCGCAGGATCCGACGCCGGCAGGCGACGGTTGCGGCAAGGAGCTCGACTGGTGGTTCAGGGATTCGATTCTGCACCCGAAGCCGCCCGCGGTACCGCCCAAGCCGAAGCCGCCCTTGACCATGGCCGACCTGCCGCCGGCCTGCCGCCAGGTTTTGATCGCTCGTTGATCGATCAGACCAGCCGGACGGCGCGCGCGAGCTGCCAGGCGGCGAGCACGACGACGAGGATGCCGACCGCGGTCATCAAGACACGCGGGCGGATGTGCTTGACGACCCAACCACCGAACGGCGCAGCGATGACGCCTCCGAGTATCAGCGCGGCAAGCTCATAAAGCGGCGAGGCGCCGAGCTCGATGAAAAAAGTCGTGGCCGCTGCCGTAGTCACGAAGAATTCCGTAGTGTTGACGGAGCCGATTACGACGCGCGGCGCATGCCCGGAACCGATGAGCGTCGAGGTGACGACCGGTCCCCAGCCGCCGCCGCCGCTGGCGTCGAGAAATCCACCGGCGAAGCCGAGCGGCGGCGCGAGGCGGAATTCGACGTCACGTTGGGGCGCCGGACGGACCGCTTTGAGCAAGATCAAAACGCCTATGGCGAGCAGATAGGCGGCGACGAAAGGCCTGATCATTTGACCGTCCACGTTCGACAGCACCCACGCTCCCAGCACAGCGCCGGCAACGCCGGCAACGCCCAAACGGATGACCAGCCGCCAGTCGACGTTGCGGTAATAGAGGTGCGAGCTTGCCGATGCAGCCGTGGTGAAGATCTCGGCGGTATGGGCGATCGCGCTCGCCTGCGCCGGCGGCAGCCCCAGGGTCAGCATCGCCGAGGTCGAGATAACCCCGAAGGCCATGCCGAGCGCGCCGTCAATAAGCTGGGCGAAGAAGCCGATCGCGAACAGGAGAGCAAAATCGACCGACAGAACGTCGACAATCATCCGCCTGCCTTTCCTATGCTATTTCGCCGCGATAGTCTTCAAGCCGCCTCTCGCCACGGAGTAGTCCAGGCAAGCCCCTCTATCGAACGAGGTGGCTTCGCCCGCGTCAATGGGGGGTGTCAGGGAAGACAGTCGCATCTTTGCGCGGCTTGGTGCTATGGCTTTCGCCAACCGATGCAAACCTCCCCCTACGCCCGTTCGAATCTTACGGACCTTTAACCGCGACCCGCAATGAAGCTTTCGACCGACCGACCGATCCTCGTCACCGGCGTTGCCGGATTCATCGGCTTCCATGTCGCCGAGCGGCTTCTCGCCGAGGGCCATGCGGTCGCGGGAATCGACAATCTAAATCCCTATTACGACCCCAAGCTCAAAGAAGCGCGGCTCGCCCGGCTCGAAGCCAACAAGTCGTTCCGTTTTTTACGCGGCGATCTCGCCGATGCGGCGGCGGTCGGAAACCTATTCGACGCCGCCAAACCCGAGTTCGTCATCCATCTCGCGGCCCAGGCCGGCGTGCGCTACGCCCTCGACCATCCCGAGGCCTATGTCGCGGCCAATCTCACCGGCTTTTTCCACGTGCTGGAAGCGGCGCGGCGCTATCGCGTAGGGCATTTTCTGTACGCTTCGTCGAGCTCGGTCTATGGCGCGGTGACGCGTACGCCGTTCTCCGAACATGGCCCGGCCGAGCATCCGCTCTCGTTCTATGGCGCCACCAAGCGCGCGAACGAGCTGATGGCGCATTCCTACGCGCATCTGCACGGGCTACCGGTGACGGGCCTGCGTTTCTTCACCGTCTATGGGCCGTGGGGGCGGCCCGACATGGCGATCTATATTTTCACCGCGGCGATCCT
>JAUSIF010000267.1 GCA_030648135.1 Xanthobacteraceae bacterium | reverse complement strand
GAGTTTGAGCCGGTCGTGCCCGACGCCAACGCCGCCGATTTCGTCTTCGTCGGCGAATTGCGCCGCCTCAAGGGCGTCGATGTGCTAATCGAGGCGCTGGCGCTTCTCGCCGCCCGCGGTTGGACCGGCAGCGCCATCTGCTATGGCGATGGACCCGATCGGAAAGCGCTCGCGGCCCGCGCCGGCGCGCTCGGTCTCCTGCATCGGATTCGCTTCCCGGGCCCCTCGCCCGCCCGCGACGCCTTCCGTTCGGGGCGCGTGCTGGTGGTGCCGTCGCGGGCGGAATCGCTGCCCTATATCGTGCTCGAAGCCGCCGCGGCCGCAATGCCGATGGTGGCGACCCGCGTCGGCGGCATTGCGGAAATTTTCGGTCCCGATTCCGATGCCTTGGTTGCTCCCGGCGACCCGGCGGCGCTCGCCGCCGCGATCGGCCGGATGCACGACGAAGGCGCGCCCGAGCGCACGCGCCGCCTGCACGAGCGCGTGGCGAAAAACTTCACCGTCGAGGCGATGGCCGACGCCGTGCTCGCCGCTTATCAAGAAGCGCACACGGCGCGGCGGCGGTAGCCGATTAATGGTTAACCAAGGAATTAAACCTTCCGACAGAAATACCCACTAAATTCTACGCGTTTTCCTCGATCGCGATCCGGCCACCACTGCCAATGCCGGCCTGATGCAGGAACGCGTGAACGCATGATTGAAATCGGTCCGCGCGACATCCAGCGGGCGGTGGAGGCCCAGGCCGCCGCCGCGAGCGCCGTCGCCTTTGCACCCGTGCGCGCGCGGACACCCGAGCTCGGTCCGCTCGCGCTCCGCATCGCTGCGCAGCCGATTCCGCCGGTGATCTCCCAGGTGGTGCTAACGGGTCTGGTGCGGCTCGCCGAGTTCCTGGCCATCGCCGCGCTCGGCATCGTGATCTATGCGGGCTATGTTTACCCCGACGATGGCTTCGCCTGGCGTTACATCTGGGCGACCGGAGTGATCTCGGCGGCGGCGATCCTCGCCTTCCAGTGGGTCGAGATTTACGACGTGGCGGCGCTGCGCAGCCGTGTGCAGCAGCTCGGCCGGCTTGCGCTGGCCTGGACCGTGGTGATGATGGTCGCGCTCGCGATCTCGTTCTTCGCCAAGTTCGACGGCATGTATTCGCGCGTATGGGCCGCGACCTGGTACACCAGCGGCCTGTTCATGTTGTTCGCCGGAAGGCTCGCGCTCTCCGCCATGGTGCGCCACTGGACGCGCGAGGGCAGGCTCATCCGCCGCACCGTCATCGTCGGCGGTGGCGCCTCCGGCGAGGCGCTGGTCACCGCGCTCAAGGCGCAAATCGATTCCGATCTGCAGATTTGCGGCGTGTTCGACGATCGCGCCGACGACCGCTCGCCGGCGCAGGTCGCCGGCGTGCCCAAGCTCGGCACCGTCGACGAGCTCGTGGAGTTCGCCCGCCGCACCCGCATCGATCTCCTGCTGGTGTCGCTGCCGATCACCGCCGAAGAGCGGGTGCTGCAGATGGTGCGCAAGCTATGGGTGCTGCCGGTGGATCTCCGGCTCGCCGCTCACATGAGCCGGCTGCGCTTCCGTCCGCGCACCTACAGCTACATCGGCAATGTTCCGGTGTTCGACGTCTTCGACCGGCCGATCGCCGACTGGGACGTGGTGATCAAGTGGCTGTTCGACCGCGTCGTGGGCGGGTTGTTGCTGATCGCCGCTCTTCCGGTCATGGCGCTCACCGCGCTCGCGATCAAGCTCGACAGCCCCGGTCCGGTGTTCTTCAAGCAGAAGCGCTACGGCTTCAACAACGAGCTGATCGAGGTGTTCAAGTTCCGCTCGATGTACGTAGAGCAGACCGACGCGACCGCGCTCCGGCTCGTCACCAAGGACGACCCGCGCGTCTCCCGGGTCGGCCGCTTCATCCGCAAGACCAGCCTCGACGAGCTGCCGCAGCTCGTCAATGTCGCGATCAAGGGCAATCTCTCCCTGGTCGGCCCGCGGCCGCACGCGATCCACGCCAAGGCCGCCAATTGGCTCTATGACCAGGTGGTCGACGGTTATTTCGCCCGCCACCGCGTCAAGCCCGGTATCACCGGCTGGGCGCAGATCAACGGCTGGCGCGGAGAAACCGACACCTCCGAGAAGATCCAGCGCCGCGTCGAGCACGACCTCTATTACATCGAGAACTGGTCGGTGCTGTTCGACTTCTACATCCTGGCGATGACGCCGTTCGCGCTGTTGAAGACCGAGAACGCGTTTTGACTTCGTTGGACACGGCACGGCCGCACGCGCTGCCCATGGGCGCGGCGCGGAGCGCGCCCTGGGCAAGAGGTGTTCTTCACGTAACGCTATATCTCGTCATTCTGTCGAGCTTCTATACCGTCGTTCAGCCCTCGCCCTATGAATTCTTGATCGCACCGCTGCTGCTGGCCTGCCTCTTCGCCAGAGTCCCGATCGACATCAAACTGATGCCGCTCGTTCTGCTCCTGCTGGTGCTGGAGGCCGGCGGTCTCGCCTCGCTCGTTCCCGTCCTCGATGATTCCATATCCCGAGATTTCATGATCATCTCGGTCTATCTCGCGCTGACCGCCGTCGTGTTCGCGTGCATCTTCTCCGAGGATAGCGTCAGGCGTCTTTCGATCGTTCGCTCGGCCTATGTGCTCTCGGCGGTCATCGCAACGCTCTTGGGCATTGTCGCCTATTTCGATTTCCTTCCCGGTAGCGATCAGTTCCTCAGGCACGGGCGCATCCTCTCCACCTTCAAGGATCCGAACATCTACGGACCGTTTCTCATTCTGCCGTTATTGATGCTGATCGAGCGATTCATCGCGGGCACGATTCGCGTCCGCCACGTGATCGCCGCCGTAATCCTGCTGGTCGGACTCCTGCTTTCTTACTCGCGCGCTTCCTGGGGCAACTTCGCGCTATCGACCGGCGTGATGCTCGCGCTCTTGTTCATCACGGCTCCAAATCGGCGAGCGCGCACGCATCTGATCTGGCTCAGTCTCACGGCAGTCGTCGGCGTCGTAGTCTTGTTCTTTGCGCTCTACTCGATCGACGGAGTGCGCGAAATGTTCGAGCAGCGCGCGGTTCTGCTGCAGGAATACGACACCGGAACATCGGGAGCCCGATTTAGCATTCAGGCCAAAAGCATCGAGGAATTTCTCCAGCACCCAAACGGAATGGGTCCTTGGGTTTTCGGCCGCACCTACGGCTTGGTGGAGCATAACTCGTATTTCGGGACGATGTTGAATCACGGTTGGATCGGCGGGATCGCCTATTTGGGCATTGTGCTCACGACGCTCGTCGTCGGCTTTCGCGCGAGCTTGATCCGCACGCCGTGGCAGCACTTCCTGATCGTGACCTACGCATCCTTCATCGGGCTCGCACTGGTCGCCAGCCTGCTGCATAATACCGACCACTGGCGATATTATTATTTGATGCTGGGGATCATCTGGGGGCTGGTGGCCGCCACCGAGAACGCCCGCAGGCGTGCGTTCCTGCAGCGGTCCGGATCGACGCTGCCATCTCCGCAAGCGCTACGCGCGCTCTAGCCGCCGGCATCGGCGCGCAAAATTCGACCGCTCTCTTCGATGCGTTGATCAATCGGCCGGGACGAGCTTGCCGCCGGCCGGCTGCTTCTCTTGCAGCGACAGACGCCGCTGCCGCACCCAGTGCACGCCGGCGCCGAACCAGGCGTCCGGCAGCGCGCGGGCCGCGGCGAGTAGCGCGAGCGCGAGCAACAACCCGATTTGTCCGGGCTGTTTGCGCCAGAGCCGGATCAACGCCGGCACCCGGTAGAGCTCGGGATGCTTCTCGCGCATTCGCCGCCACAACACGCCGTGCATGCGGGAAGAACGGCTCATCAACATGCCTTCGTTGCTCACCAAATAGACGAACAGCACTTTCTCCACCCCGATCCCACGGAACCCGGCCTTCGCCAGCCGGATGTTGAACTCCCAGTCCTCGTAGCCGTCGCGCATGGTTTCGTCGTAGCCGCCGACGGCGCGCCAGGCCTGTTTGCGGATCAGCATGCAATAGGACAGCCGATTGACGAACAGCTGGTCGAACGCATTGAAGTACGGCTTGGCCACGCCCGTTCGCGCGCCGACGATGCGTTCGTGGGTGTGGACGAAGCCGACGTCGCGCGGCGCTTTTTTGAGCGCGGCATAGGTTTCGGCGAGATGCGCGGGCTCCAGCGTATCGTCGCAGTCGACCGGCAGAACGAAGTCGGCCGCAGCCGCACTGAATCCGGCGTTGCGAGCGGCGGCGAGCCCGCGATTTTTCTGATGGATGACGCGGATGTCCGGCTGAAGTGCCGCGAGCTTCTGCCGGGTCAGAGGTTCGGTCGAGCCGTCGTCGACGATGACGATCTCGAAATCCCGGAAGCTCTGCGCCGCGATGCTCGCGAGCAGCGCATCGAGAAAGCGGCCTCCGTTATAGCACGGGACGACGATACTGACGGCGGGCATGGCGCGATGATCTCGTGCGGACGAGTTTCTCCCCATGTCATCGGCGCAGAAACTTAAAAGCCGGTTATCGAGTCATGGCTAATGTGGATGGACCCCACGTAGGGAACCGTGCCGGCGGCGCGTCGTGTTGCGCCGCTATCTGGCAGCAACTATAGTCCGTGCCTCGGTCGGAGCGTGGCGCAGCCCGGTTAGCGCACCTGTCTGGGGGACAGGGGGTCGCCGGTTCAAATCCGGCCGCTCCGACCAGTTAAGCGTCTATACTTAAACAGATAATTTCGAAGAGAACTTTCTCACCCCGCGTCATTTTGTGTCCGGGTCGCCACCGGATGGCCGTACGCGGCTGACCGATACGAGCGGATCATCCTAGGACCACTTTTATACGATGGGTTGCGCCATCATCTACCAATGGAACGCGAGCCAATCCCTCGGGGAGCGTTTCGTCATCGAGTTGCACGTGGTTTATACCGCGGCAAACTCCATCAGGATTATTGACGAAGATCTCATAGCGAGTTGAGCGGTGGAAAAACACAATTTCGAAATCTCTCCAGGTCCGCGGCACGCACGGATCGATCCGCAATGTCGCGCCCTCTATGTAAAATCCCAAGATGGATTCGAGACCTGTCCGATACATCGAGCCGGCAGAGCCCGTGTACCAAGTCCAGCCACCGCGTCCCACGTGCGGTGGCATGGAGTACACGTCCGCACATGCGACATACGGTTCCATTTTATAGCGCTCAGCGGCAGCGGGCGTGGAAGCGTGGTTTATCGGATTGATGAGCGAGAACAATTCAGCCGCCTTGTCACCCTCGCCGAGCTTTGCGAACGCCTGAACCGACCAAACCGCGCCATGAGTATATTGCGCACCGTTCTCACGGATTCCTGGCGGATAGCCCTTGATGTAACCAGGATCCAGTTCGGATTGATCAAACGGCGGCGTGAAGAGCAACGCCAGTCCTTCATTACGCAGGATGAGATGTTCGCTAACCGCGGCCATGGCGACGGCAGCGCGCGCGGGATCGGCAGCTCCGGAAATCACCCCCCAGGATTGAGCAACGGAGTCGATGCGACACTCGCTGTTTGACGCGGAGCCAAGCGGTGTTCCGTCATCGAAATACGCGCGGCGATACCAGCCGCCATCCCAGCCTTCTCGTTCCACGGCTTGCTGAAGGGAATCCGCGTGCCGGCGCCAGGAAGCTGCACGATCGTGCTCGCCCCGGCGATCCGCAAAGCCGACAAAGCTTGCAAGAGTCGCGTGAAGAAACCAGGCAAGCCATATGCTTTCGCCGGCGCCTTTTGCGCCGACGCGATTCATGCCGTCGTTCCAGTCTCCGGCGCCGATCAGCGGTAGACCGTGTTTACCGAGCCGAAGGCTCCGGTCGATAGATCGAGCGCAGTGTTCGAACAGACTGGCGCTCTCGTCTGCTGGCATGGCCTGAAAGAACGCGTCGTGCTCGTTAGGCGCAAGCGCCATGCCCTCGAGGAATGCGACTTCTTCGTCGAGGACGGCAAGATCGCCTGTGACCGTGACATAGCGGGCGACAGCGTAGGGCAACCAAAGCAGATCGTCAGAAATGCGCGTTCGCACTCCCTTGCCGGATGACGGCAGCCACCAGTGCTGAACGTCGCCTTCGGCGAACTGTCGCGCCGCCGCGCGCAGCAGATGCTCTCGCGCCAGCATCGGCTGTGATATGCCGATCGCCATGCCGTCCTGAAGTTGATCGCGAAAACCGTAGGCGCCGCTCGCCTGGTAGAAACCCGATCGGGCCCAAAGTCGACAAGCGATTGTTTGATAGAGCAGCCAGCGGTTCAGCAGGATGTCCATGGCGCGATCCGGCGTCCTCACCTGGACCGCGCCGAGTGTATGATCCCAATAGTTGGAAACTTCTCGGAATACTTCCTCGATGTCGGCCGCGCGATAACGCGCGATCAGGGCTAGTGTGTCCGCTCTTGTCGCCGCTTCGCCCAAGAACAATAGGATTTCGGCTTCTCCATCTACCGGAAGGTCTATTACGGTTTGCAGAACGGCGCACGGATCGAGCCCCGCTCCGACGCGGTTGGAGAGCGGAGTTCGGTTTGCAAGAACAGCCGGCCGAGCGAGGGTGCCGTTTCGACCTAAAAACTCGGCCCGATCACCCGAGCACGCGCTTTGCCGCCCCGCCAGATCGGCAAAGGCTACTCGGGAACCAAACTCCAGGCGCCATGGATTTCGAGCAAGCAGCGCACCCGTTTCGGGACTGATCTCCGTGACGACGTAGGGTGCACAAACATCACGCGAGGGTCCGAGCACCCACTCAACATATGCCGTTGCCGAAAGGCGCCGTCGTCGCCCCGAGATGTTCTTGATTTTTAGCCGGGAAATCTTGATGGCATCGTCGAGTGGCACGAATTGCACCAGGTCGAGGGCGATCCCGTGCGATACATGTTCGAATCGACTATACCCTTGACCATGTCTGGCGATGTATCTGGAAGCGCCGTCGCGAATGGGGAGAGCCGTCGCAGTCCAGAATTCTCCATTATCCTCATCGCGCAAGTAGATCACTTCGCCGGGGCGGTCGCTGACCGGATCATTCGACCACGGAGTGAGCTGGTTCTCTCGGCTATTAATCGACCAAGTATAGCCCGCGCCCTCGGCGGAGACTTGGAAGCCGAAAGACGGGTTAGCGATGACGTTCAGCCAAGGCGCGGGCGTCGAACGCTCCTTGTCTAGGATGGTGACGTATTCCTGCCCGTCCTTATCGAAGCCCCCGATGCCGTTGAAGAATTCAAGCTGCGGTTCAGCAGGAAGCCTAGACGGACTTACTCTTGCGGGTTTCGGGCGCGGCGGTGGTTCCGCGCTAGGTCGTTTTTCTTCTAGACGTTTGACCTGCTCGGCGAGACTCCCGCGTCGGCTCACGATCACCACGCGCGCTGCCGCCTGCAAGAGGTTTCTCACTTCGGCAGGGACGCAGTCGGCGCGCAGCAGAAATACGGCTCCCGGGGGGACGTCACGTTCAGTTAGTGATCTTGAGAGATTGGCTCGGACAATCGACTCCAAGGTGGTCTGCAGGTCCTGGATGTAGGACGTGGTTTTTTCGTTGAGGATGACCAGGTCAATAGCGAGCTGCTTAATCCGCCAGTATTGGTACGCGCGGACCAGCTGCCGCACGATCTCGAGGTCTTCAGCCTCATCGATGCGGCAGAGAACAATCGGCAGGTCGCCGGAAATTCCTTGCGGCCAAAGGGCCGAAGGGCCGAGACCGTTTCGTTTCAAAATTTCAGGAGACGGCCGCAGTGTCGGGTCCGAGTAGATCACGCGATTGGCGAGATGTTGGAAAAGGTGGGCTTCGTCAGGCGTTATCCCAAGATGGTGGAGCTGTACCTGTGCTTGGGTCCAGGCCAAGGTGGCCGCGCGCTCAAACGCAGCCATATCGTTGTGCTTATCGGCGAGATCGAGCACCTCGACGCGCGAACGGGCGAGAAGTGTCCAAAATGATATGCGCACTGTGGCGCCCGGCCGAATGCGTATCCGCTGCCGAATGCTGAAGATCGGGTCGAGCACCGCGCCCGCCGTATTCGAGAGCGGCTGACCACTGCTGACTGAAATGGGCGAATGAACGTCGTTGCCGCGCCCCAAGAAACGCGCCCGATCGCTCTCAAATTGCAGCTCTCCC
>JAUSIF010000255.1 GCA_030648135.1 Xanthobacteraceae bacterium | reverse complement strand
CGACCGGCGCCGCCTGGCGCCGGCGCGAGTGAAATCGGTCAGGCGGCGGCGAGGCGCTTGAGCCCGCGCTCGATATCCGCGATCAGATCGTCCGGGTCCTCCAGGCCGATGTGGAAGCGCACCGTCGGCCCGCCCGGATTCCATTTCGTCGCGGTGCGGAATTTGCTGCAGTCGAACGGAATGGCGAGGCTCTCGTAGCCGCCCCACGACGCGCCGATGCCGAACAATTCGAGACCGTCGACCAAGGCGGCGACGGCGGCCTGCGCGCAGGGTTTCAGCACGATCGAGAACAGGCCGCAGGCGCCGCGGAAATCGCGCTTCCAGATGGCGTGTTGCGGATGGGTTTCCAGCGCCGGGTGCAGCACCCGCAGCACCTCCGGCCGTCCCGCGAGCCAGCGCGCGATCTTGAGCCCCGATTGCATGTGCCGCTCGAGCCGCACGGCGAGCGTGCGCAAGCCCCGGAGCGCGAGGAAGGCGTCCTCGGGGCCGGGGCAAAGGCCGAGCGTGCCGGTGGTTTCCTTGATCTGCGGCCAGAATTCGTCCGTCGCCGAGATGGTGCCGAGATTGAGGTCGGCATGGCCGCCGAGATATTTGGTGCCGGCCTGGATCGAGACATCGACGCCGTGATCGTGCGGCCGGAAATAGAGCGGCGTCGCCCAGGTATTGTCCATCAGCACGGCGGCGCCGCGGCTCTTCGCTGCGGCGGCGATCGCCGGAACATCCTGCAGCTCGAAGCTGAGCGAGCCCGGGGATTCCAAATAGACCGCGCGCGTGTTCGGCCGCATGAGGTCGGCGATGGCGGCGCCGATCACCGGATCGTAATAACTCACCTCGACCCCCATGCGCTTGAGCAGCGTGTCGCAGAAATGCCGGGTCGGGCCGTAGACGGTGTCGGCCATGAGAATATGATCGCCCGCGTGCGCGACGGTGGTGAGCGCCGTGGTGATCGCCGAGAGGCCCGAAGGGGTCAAGGCCGCGCCGGCGCCGCCTTCCAGGCTGGCGATCGCTTCGGCGAGCGCCTCGGTGGTCGGGGTGCCGCGCCGGCCATAGACATAGCGGCCTTTCTTTCCGAGGAAATGCTCGACATCGGGCGACAGCACGGTGGTGCCGCGATAGATGGGCACATTGACGAAGCCTTGGTGCTCAAACGGATCGCGGCCGGCGAGCACCACTTGGGTGGCGGGCCGGTAGCCACGCTTGTCCCCGCCCTTGCTGCGCTTGCTCATTCGGCTCCTCCCGGCGCGCGCCGATTAGGCATCCCGCCAGGGCCCCGTCAAGGCGAGCCGCCTACAAACACTTGACCTGTCTTGGTCTTTGGCTTGTGATGAAGCCGGGTGCGACGGGTTCCCGAGTCAACAAGGTCTCGTGCGATGCATCGGTTCGTGTACGCGTTGTTGATTATTGCAGGCTTCAGCGTTTCCACCGCTCGCGTCGAGGCAGCGGTGCTCGACCAGATCAAAGCCAAGGGCTTTCTCCAATGCGGGGTGAGCCAGGGCATTCCGGGTTTTTCGTCCCCCGACGACAAGGGCAACTGGACCGGTCTTGACGTCGACGTCTGCCGCGCCATCGCCGCCGCCATCTTCAACGATCCGACCAAGGTGAAATATACGCCGCTCTCGGCCAAGGATCGTTTCACGGCGTTGCAATCGGCGGAAATCGATGTGCTCTCGCGCAACACCACCTGGACGCTGTCGCGCGACACCTCGCTCGGCCTCAACTTCACCGGGGTCATCTATTACGACGGCCAGGGTTTCATGGTCCGCAAGGACAAGAAGGTGAACTCCGCGCTCGAGCTGAGCGGCGCCTCGGTCTGCACCCAGACCGGCACCACCACGGAGCTCAACGTCGCCGACTTCTTCCGCTCGCGTAAGATGAAGTACGACATCGTCGCCTTCGCGACCGCGGACGAGACGGTCAAGGCCTACGACTCCGGCCGCTGCGACGTGTTCACCACCGACGTATCGCAGCTCACTGCCGAGAAGCTCAAGCTCGCCAAGCCCGACGATCACATCATCCTGCCCGAGATCATCTCCAAGGAGCCGCTCGGCCCGGTCGTGCGCCAGGGCGACGAGCAATGGTTCGACGTCGTGAAATGGACCCTCTACGCCATGATCAATGCCGAGGAGCTGGGCGTCACCTCAAAAAACGTCACCGAGATGACCAAGTCGCCCAATCCGGAGATCAAGCGTCTGCTCGGCATTGAAGGCAAGTTCGGCGAGGCGCTCGGTCTCAGCAACGATTGGGGCGTGCGCATCCTCAAGCACGTCGGCAATTACGGCGAGATCTTCGACCGCAACGTGGGGGCGAATTCGAAACTTAATATCGATCGCGGTCTCAACAAGCTGTGGTCGAAAGGCGGTCTGCAATACGCCCCGCCGATCCGGTGACGCCTCCGCGCGGGGGCCCATGAGCGAGACCGCCAGCGAGATCAGCAAGATCGCTGACGCCGGGCGGCGGAGCAGACGCTCCCTCCTCGACGATCCGCGCTTGCGCGCGATCCTCCTCCAGGCGTTGCTGCTGATCGTGGTGGCGGGCCTTGGCTGGGCGCTGTTCGAGAACGTGCGCGCCAACCTCGCCAGCCGCAACATCGCATCCGGCTTCGGCTTTTTCGACGTCACCGCCGGCTTCGCCATCGGCCAGACGCTCATCCCCTATGCCGAAAGCTCGACCTATGGCCGCGCCTTCGTGGTCGGGCTGCTCAATACGCTGCTCGTCTCCGGCATCGGCATCGTGCTCACGACCGTGCTCGGGTTCTTGATCGGCGTGGCGCGGCTCTCCAGGAACGCGCTCTTGTCGCGGCTCGCCGGCGCCTATGTCGAGGTCGTGCGCAACCTGCCGCTCTTGTTCCAGATCCTGTTCTGGTATCTCGCCGTGCTCGGCACCATGCCGGGGCCGCGGCAGAGCCTCTCGATCCCGGGCGGGGTCTATCTCAACAATCGCGGAATCATGTTGCCGAAACCGCTGTTCGGCGCAGGCAGCGGCGCGATTCTGATCGCTTTCCTCGCCGGATGCGCGCTCGCCTGGATGCTCAGTCTGTGGGCGCGCCGCCGCCGGGCCGCTGGAAAGACCGTCGCCACCGGCTGGATCACGCTCGCGCTCGTCATCGCTCCGCCCGCCGCGGCCTTCGTGCTCGCGGGCGCGCCAATCTCCTTCGAGCGGCCCGAGCTCACCGGCTTCAATTTTTCCGGCGGCTTGCGCATCCTTCCCGAATTCCTGGCGCTGCTCGTGGCGCTCGTCACCTACACCGCCGCCTATATCGCCGAGATCGTGCGCGCCGGCATTCTCGCGATCCCCCGCGGCCAGGCTGAAGCGGCTTATTCGCTGGGCTTGCGGCGCGCGCCCACGCTGCGCCTGGTGGTGCTGCCGCAGGCGATGCGCGTGATCGTGCCGCCGCTCACCAGCCAATATCTCAATCTGACCAAGAATTCCTCGCTCGCCGCCGCCATCGGCTATCCCGATTTCTTCTATGTGTTCGCCGGCACCACCCTCAATCAGACCGGCCAGGCGATCGAGATCATCGCCATCACCATGGCGGTCTATCTGCTGATCTCGCTGCTCACCTCGGCCGCGATGAATGTCTACAACCGCCGTCTGGCGCTGCAGGAGCGCTGAACATGGCCGGTGATGCCGCTTTTGTCCGCACCGCGCTCACGGCGAGCCAGCCGCCGCCCATTCCGGCCGGCCCGTTGCACGGCATCGTGCGCGGCCTCTTTTTCGGCCCGCTCAATATCGCGCTCACCTTGTTCAGCATCTTTTTGATCGCGCTGCTCGTCCTGCCGCTCATGCGTTTTCTATTTGTCGATGCTGCCTGGCAGGGGACGGACAGCACCGCCTGCCTCGGCGTGAGCGGCGCCTGCTGGCCCTTCATATGGGCAAAACTCGGCCAGTTCATTTATGGCGTCTATCCGGAAGCGCTGCGCTGGCGGCCCGATCTCGTCTTCGCGCTGGGGGCGCTGTTGCTCGCGCCCTTGCTAGTGCAATCGGCGCCGTTCAAGCGGCTCAACGCCTTTCTGTTCTTCGCAATCTATCCGGTCGCGGGTTTCGTGCTGCTCACCGGCGGTAATCTCGATTTGAAACACTTCCTGCTCGGCCGGCTGCTGGCTTGGGATATTTTCGGATCGGCGACGGCGGCGGGTTTGCACCTGAGTTTCTGGAGCGACTATGGAGCAAGCGCGCTCTTGCTCGCGGCACTCGCGGCGGCAGGCGCCACACTCTTGCGCGCGCGCGCGCGAAATGCGGCGCTCGCCGTGCTCGCCGTGCTCGCCGTCTTCGCCGTCGTCGGCGCCATGCTCCTCGCCGTCGATCTCGATCTCGGCCTTGCGCCGGTCGAGACCCGTTCCTGGGGAGGGCTGATGGTGACGCTGGTAGTCGCCGTCACCGGCATCGTCGCCTCGCTTCCGCTCGGGATTATGCTGGCGCTCGGGCGGCGTTCCGAAATGCCGATCATCCGGCTGTTGTCGGTGATCTTCATCGAGTTCTGGCGCGGTGTGCCGCTGATCACGGTGCTTTTTTTCGCCACCTACATGTTGCCGCTGTTTTTGCCGACCGGCGTCAGCGTGGACGGGCTGTTGCGGGTGCTGATCGGGGTGGCGCTGTTCTCGGCGGCCTATATGGCCGAGGTGGTGCGCGGCGGGCTGCAGGCGATCCCGCGCGGCCAGTACGAAGCGGCGCAGGCGCTCGGCCTCGGCTATTGGCGGACCATGATCGAGGTCGTGCTGCCGCAGGCGCTCGCCATCGTCATTCCCGGAATCGTCAATAATTTCATCGGCTTGTTCAAGGACACGACGTTGGTGCTGATCGTCGCGATCTTCGATCTCCTGGGCCAGTTGCGCGCGGCCTTCGCCGATCCGGCCTGGGCCGGGCCGACCACGCTCTATACCGGCTTCGCCTTCGCCGGCATCATCTATTTCGTCTTCTGCTACGGCATGTCGCGCTATGCGCATCTGCTCGAGCTCCGCGCCGCTGCCGTGCAGCGCTAGAGGACGATGCGATGTCCGCCCCGTCAGATCAGAATGTCGCCGCGGTCGAGATGATCGGCGTGCACAAATGGTTCGGCCAGTTCCATGTGCTGAAGGACATCAATTTGAAGGTCATGCGCGGCGAGCGCATCGTCATCTGCGGGCCGTCCGGCTCCGGCAAATCGACGCTCATTCGCTGCATCAACCGGCTGGAACGGCATGAGCGCGGCCGCATCGTGGTCGACGGCATCGAACTTACCGACGACCTGAGGCGCATCGACGAGGTCCGCCGCGAGGTCGGCATGGTGTTTCAGCAATTCAATCTGTTTCCGCACTTGACCGTGCTGGAGAACTGCACGCTGGCGCCGATCTGGGTGCGCCGGATGCCGAAGCCGGCCGCCGAGGAGGCCGCCATGCATTATCTCGCGCGCGTCAAGATTCCCGAACAGGCGAACAAATATCCGGCCCAATTGTCCGGCGGCCAGCAGCAGCGCGTCGCCATCGCCCGCGCGCTCTGCATGAACCCGAAGCTGATGCTGTTCGACGAGCCGACTTCGGCGCTCGACCCGGAGATGAACAAGGAAGTGCTCGATGCGATGGTCGAGCTCGCCCGCGACGGCATGACCATGCTGGTGGTTTCCCACGAGATGGGGTTCGCGCGCGAGGTGGCGAACCGGGTGGTGTTCATGGACGCCGG
>JAUSIF010000254.1 GCA_030648135.1 Xanthobacteraceae bacterium | reverse complement strand
ATATTCTTCGCTTGTGGGTCGCCGCCGCCGATTATGCCGACGATCTCCGCATCGGACCCGAAATTCTCAAAACCACGGTCGATACCTACCGCAAGCTGCGCAACACCCTGCGCTGGCTCTTGGGCAGCCTGCACCATTTCCGCGAGCCCGACCGCGTGTCGTTCGAGAAAATGCCCGAGCTCGAGCGGCTCGTGCTGCATCGCCTGTCGGAACTCGACGAGGAGGTGCGCCGCCATTATTCCGAGTTCGATTACAAGCGCGTCTTCGCCGCGCTCAATTCCTTCATGACATCCGAGCTTTCGGCCTTCTATTTCGACGTGCGCAAGGACGCGCTCTATTGCGACCCGATCTCCTCGGTCACCCGCAAGGCCTGCCTCACCGTGCTCGATCGCGTGTTTGTGTGCCTGGTGACCTGGCTCGCGCCGATCCTCGCCTTCACCGCCGAGGAAGTCTGGCTCGCGCGCTTTCCCTCGGAAGATGGCTCGGTGCATCTCCAGACCTTCCCCGAACTGCCGGCATCTTGGCGCGACGAGGCGCTGGCCGAAAAATGGCGCAAGATTCGCCTGGTGCGCCGCGTCGTCACCGGCGCGCTCGAGGTCGAGCGGGTGCAGAAGCGCATCGGCGCCTCGCTCGAGGCCGACCCATTCGTCTATGTTGCCGATTCCGATCTCTTCGCCGCCCTGGTCGATGTCGACCTCGCCGAAGTGTGCATCACTTCGGCCGCGACCCTGGTCGAAGGCGAGGGGCCGGCAATCGCCTTCCGGCTTCCCGAGACGCCAGGCGTTGCCGTCGTGACCAACCTCGCCCGCGGAACCAAATGCGCCCGCTCCTGGAAGATCTCGCCCGCCGTCGGCACCGATCCGCAATATCCCGACGTGACCCCGCGCGACGCCCAGGCGCTGCGCGAGTTCCATGCCGCCCGCCGCGCGGCGGAATAGAACGAACGATGCGCATGACCATCAAGCTCCTCGGCCCCCGCTCGAGCTTCGGCCTCGCCGTCGCCGTGGCGACCGTGCTCGCCGATCAGGCCTCGAAGCTCATCGTGCTGCGCGTTCTCGATCTGCGGCTGGGAAACGCGCTTTTCGTCACGCCTTTCCTCGATCTCGTCCTCATCTTCAATCGCGGCATCAGCTATGGGCTGTTCCCGCAAGACAGCGAGTACGGACGCTGGTTGCTGGTGGCGCTGAATTTCGCCGCCGCGGCCTTTTTCGCGTTCTGGATCGCCCGCACCTCCTCGCGCCTGGTCGCGGCCGCGCTCGGCCTGTTGATCGGCGGCGCGCTCGGCAATGCCCTCGACCGGACGATCTATGGCGCCGTGGTCGATTTCGTCTCCCTGCATGCCTTCGGCTGGCGCTGGTATGTCTTTAACCTTGCCGATAGCGCCATCGTTGCCGGAGTCGTGGGCCTGCTGTACGATGTCGCCCACGCCACGAAATCGCCGCCATCTGGCGGACACTGACGGCAAGGGGTACCTCTTGCGGCCTTCTAAGTGCCTGGAAGGCGGCGCAAAAGAGCAAAAGATGCCGATCCGATCAGCTCCGAGAGTTTCACGGCTGTTGCCGCTTGCGGCGGCACTGCTATGGGCGGGCGCCGTTCCCGCCGCGGCACAACAGACCGAGGAGCCCACTGTGCTGCAACAGATGCTGGGCAAGATGGGCATTCTCGATATTCCGGAAGGCCCCGGCATCGACTACCGCGAGCGCGCTCCGCTGGTGGTGCCGCCTTCGAGCGAGCTTGTTGCGCCGCGCGGTCTGGACGACATCAGAAAAATAAACCCGGACTGGCCGACCGACCCTGATATCGAGCGCCAGCGGGCCGCCGCCGGGGACAAGCGGACCGTCGAGGAACAGCGCGGTGCGTTCTATTCAGGCGCCCGGCTCACTCCCGATGAGATACGCCGCGGCACGGTGAAACGTAAGACTCAGTCGGAATACATGACCGCAGGAGAAGAGCTGTCGGCCAGCAAGGACCGCTATTCCCCTACCCAGCTCGGCTTCAAGGGCTGGTCAAACAAGGATCCGGAGAAATCCGAAATCTTCGCCGGCGAGCCCGAGCGCAGGAGCCTGACCGAGCCGCCGACCGGCTATCGTACGCCGTCATCGAACGCGCCCTATGGCGTCATCGATACGAAGAGAGAGGAATACAAGCCGCCTACTCTGTATGACCGGACAGGCTCGGCGGAAGACAAGAAGAGATGACCGGCCGCTCCGGTCAGGACGTACCCTTTTGGCTTACCAATTTGGCGTCCCGAATCCTGGACCGATACGGCAGGAGGGGAGTTCGCTGCGCGCCGGAGAGGCTGAACCCGTGCAAAGGCAAATGATGCGAACTCTCGCCGCGCTTGCGATCGCAGGAACAGCGACCCTTGCCGGTCCCCGCGTCGGCATATCCGAAACGGCGGGGCCCGCGGTTACCCAATTCACGCTCGCTAACGGTCTCGATATCCTGGTCATTCCCGACCTGCGCACGCCGGTCGTCACCCACATGATCTGGTACCGTGTCGGCTCGGCCGACGAAGAATCCGGCAAGTCGGGCCTTGCGCACTTTCTCGAGCACCTGATGTTCAAGGGCACGGCGAAAAATCCGCCCGGCCGTTTCTCCGAGACGCTGGCGCGGCTCGGTGGCCAGGAGAATGCCTTCACCACGCAGGACTACACCGCCTATTTCCAGCGCGTCGCGCGCGATCGCCTCGACACCGTCATGGCCTTCGAAGCCGACCGCATGACCGGGCTCGTGCTCACCGATGCGAACGTGTCGTCCGAGCGCGATGTCGTCCTCGAGGAGCGCCGCACCCGTACCGATAACGATCCCGGCGCGCAGCTTGGCGAGGCCGCGCAAGCCGCACTCTTCGTCAACCATCCCTATGGCCGGCCGGTCATCGGTTGGGAGCACGAAATCCGCGCCCTCAACCGCGAGCAGGCGCTCGCTTTCTACCGCCGCTTCTACGCCCCGAACAACGCCGTGGTTGTCGTAGCCGGAGATGTGTCGTCGGAGGAAGTCCGCGCGCTCGCCGAGAAGACCTACGGACGGATCGAACGCCGGCCCAACCTGCATCCGCGCGCGCGCCCCTCCGAGCCCGAGCCGCGCACGCACCGGCGCGTGGTGCTCGCCGATCCGCGCGTGCAGCAGCCGGCGCTTTCGCGCACCTATCTTGCCCCCTCTTATCGCACCGCCAAGCCTGGCGAAGCCGAGGCGCTCGACCTGCTCTCCCATGTTCTCGGCTCCGGCTCGATCAGCCGGCTCTACCGCACGCTCGTGGTGGAGAAGGGCATCGCCGCCAATGCCGGTGCCTGGTACTCGGGTATGGCGCTCGATGCGGGCCGCTTCGGCGTTCACGCCTCGCCCCGCCCCGGCACTTCGCTCGAGCAGCTCGAAGCGGCCGTCGATACGGTCATCGCCGAGGTCGCGGCGAACGGAATCACCGAGGCCGAGCTAGCACGGGCGAAGACCCGGCTCGTCGCCGATGTCGTCTATGCGCAAGACAGCCAGGCGACGCTCGCCCGCATGTATGCTGCCGGGCTGGTGACCGGCCTCAGCCTCGATCAGATCAGAACCTGGCCGGATCGCATCCGCGCCGTGAGCGCCGAATCCGTGCGCAATGCGGCTATAACCTGGCTCGATCTGCGCCGCGCGGTGACCGGTCATCTCATCAAGACCCCGGCCGCGACGGAGAGACGTTCGTGATCCGCCCGCTTGCATTCGCCGCCATGACCCTCGCCCTCGTCTCCGCCACCCCGAACGACGCTCGTGCCACCAAGATCGAGCGGATCGTGACTGCGGCCGGCATCGAGGTCTGGCACGTGCGCGACCACACCCTGCCGATGATCTCGGTCGAGTTCGCCTTCACCGGCGGCGCCGCGCAGGATCCGGCCGACAAGCCGGGCACGGCCAATCTCGTCGCCGGCTTGCTCGACGAGGGGGCGGGCGAGCTCGATGCGCGGGCCTTCCACGAGCGCATAGAGGAGCGCGCGGTCGTCCTGGCCTTCGGCGCGCAGCGAGACGCGCTGCGCGGCTCGCTCAAGACCCTCTCCGAACATCGCGACCAGGCATTCGATCTTCTGCGGCTCGCCCTCACTGCGCCGCGTTTTGATGGCGCGGAGGTCGAACGGGTGAAGGCCGGGGTGCTTGCCGGACTGCGGCGGCGCTCGACCAATCCCGGCGATATTGCCGGCGAGCGCTGGTTCGCCCGCGCCTTCCCCGGCCACCCCTATGGCAAGCCGATCCAGGGCACGCTCGACTCGGTCCCGCACATCACCGCCGACGATCTGCGAGCTTTTCACCGCCGAGTGATCGCCCGCTCGAACTTGAAGCTCGCGACGGTCGGAGCGATCGAGGCGAAGGACCTCGCCGTACTCGTCGACCGCGCCTTCGGCGCCCTGCCGGCGACCCCCGATCTAGCGGCAATCCAAGAAATCGCCCCGCAGGGGATAGGCGAGCGTGAAGTTATCGAACTCGACGTGCCGCAAACGGTCATCACCTTCGGCGGGCCGGGCCTGAAGCGCGTCGACCCCGATTTTATCCCCGCCTATGTGCTGAACCACATTCTCGGCGGCGGCACCTTCTCCTCGCGTCTCTACAAGGAGGTGCGCGAGAAACGCGGACTCGCCTACTCCATCTATAGCCATCTCGTGCCGTACCAGCATGCCGGACTCTTCCTTGGCGGGGTTTCGACGCGCAACGACCGTGCGGCTGAAACACTCTCGATCATCGTCGAGGAAATCCGGCGCATTGCGTCCGAGGGGCCGACTGCGGATGAGCTTGCCCAAGCCAAGAGTTATCTTATCGGCTCCTATGCCCTGCGTTTTGACACCTCGAGCAAGATCGCCGGGCAGCTTCTCGATATCCAGCTGGAAAATCTCGGCATCGACTATATCAACCGACGCAATGCGCTGATCGAGGCCGTGTCCGCGGAAGACGTACGGCGAGCCGCCGCCCGTTTCCTGGCCGACAGCAAGCTCTTGGTGATGCTGGTCGGCCGTCCGCACAAGGCAGTGCCAGCAGGGAGCGGCGGTTGAGGGATGCGGGTTCGCGAGTGCCGCCGACGCTGCTATAAATGAACAGCGGCGAAGGTCCCCCTGGGGGAGGGAGTGTTTGTCATGCGTGATACGAGAGTTCGGCCGGGTACGCCCATCGGGGCAAGCCTTGCGGCGCTGCTCGCGGGGGCCTTGCTGAGCGGATGCGCGAGCATGGAGAGCGTGTTCGGGCCGATCGGCACGCCGTCATCATCCACGCAACCAAAGGCGACGGTCAATCCGGATGGTGAAGCTTCGTTTTCGGAAGACGGACAACCGCGCAGCGCCGACATCGACTGTCCGACGGTCACGATTCGAACGGGCGCTTCCGCCTGGCAGGTCATGGCCAGCGGAACCGGCGCCAACAATGTGCGCTACCAGGGCTCGCTTGGTCAGATCGCTCGCGAATGTACGGTCATAGGCGCGACCATGACCATGCGGGTCGGCATCGAGGGACGCATCCTGGTCGGGCCCAAGGGCGGCCCGGGCAATGTGAATGTGCCGCTGCGCATCGCCCTGGTGCAGGAGGGGCCGCAACCGAAGCCGATCTGGAGCAAATTCTATTCGGTGCCGGTGAGCGTGCCGCAGGGTGCGAGCCAAACCGTCTTCAGCCAGGTCGAGGACGACCTGACCTTCGCGCTCCCGCCAGGCAAGAATCTCGACAACTACATTGTCTATGTCGGCTTCGATCCCAAGGGCGCCGTGGCCACTTCGCGCCCCGAGGCGAAGGCCAAGGCCAAGGCGGCCCCCAAACAGTCCACCGCCGCCAAGCCGAAGGCCGCTCCCAAGCCCGCGAAATCAACCGCGCCCAAGGAAACCCAGCCCCAATTCGATCCGCCGCCCGGTAGTGGCGGTGGCGCCGGCAGCGGTGTATTCGCGCCGCCGCCCGGGCAGAGCGGCTGAGCCGCGGACAAGTCCGCCGGGGCGAGCGCGGCGTTGCGCGCCCTCAATCGAGCCGGATTTTCACGTCCTTGATTGCGGCGGCAAGGAGATCCTCCGCGGCCTTGCCCTTGACCGTCTCGACCAGGATCAGCTCCGCCGCCTTGACCGCGGCATCGGCCGCCGCGGCCCGCACATCTGCGAGTGCCTGCGTCTCGGCCTGAGCGATCTTCGCCTCCGCCATGCGAGTGCGGCGGGCGACGAATTCCTCCATCCTGGCTCCCGACTCGGCGGCGATCTCGGCCGCCTCGGTCTTGGCCTGAGCGATGATGGCCTGGGCCTCGGCCTCCGTTTCGCGCTGCTTCTTCTTGTACTCGGCGAGCACCCTCTCGGCCTCCTGCTTGAGGCGGCGCGCTTCGCCGAGCTCGGCGCGGATACGGTCGCGGCGGGCGTCGAGCGCGCCCAGGATCGACCGGTACGCCCCCGCCCGCCACAGCACGGCGAGGAAGATGAGAAAGGCGACCGCGACCCAGAATTCCGCTTCGTAGAGCAAGAGGTCCCCTCCTCAGAGCATTTTCCGGCGAAGTGGAAACCGGTTCGCCGTAAGAAAATGCGTCAATACAACAACACTAGTGCAGCGCCGCGTCGACCGCGCGCTCGACGGCCGCTTTGCCCGGCGCCTTACCCACGAGCTCCTCGACGATGGCGCCGGCCGTATCGACCGCGATGCCGCGTACATGCGCCATGGCGGCGGACTTGGTCGCCTCGATCTTGCGTTCGGCTTCGGCGAGCTTGGCCGCGAGCCCGCCTTCGAGCTGCTTCTTGCGCTGCTCCGCCGCGGCCATGAGTTCCTGGCGCATCGCGGCGGCGAGGGCCTGGGCCTTGGCGCGCGCCTCGGCGAGCGCCTTCTGGTAGGATTCGATCGCGGCTTCGCTCTCGCTCTTGAGCTTGCCGGCCTGTGCGATGTCGTCGTCGATGCGCCCGCGCCGCACCTCCAGGATCGCGGCGAGACGTGGAAGCGCCACGCGCGCGAGCAAGAGATAAAGTGCTGCGAAAGCAATCGCGAGCCACAACAGCTGCGAGCCGAAGGTGTCCTTGTTGAAGGGCGGAAAAACGCCCTTCGGCCCGCCGTGCGCCACAGTGCCGGTCTGGCCGGTCGCCGTCGCCATCGAGTGCTCAGACGGCGAACAGCAGCAACAGCGCGATCAGGAGCGAGAAGATCGCGAGCGCTTCGGTCACGGCGAAGCCGAAGATGAGGCGGGCGAACTGGCCGTCGGCGGCCGACGGATTACGAAGCGCGGCGGCGAGATAATGGGCGAAGATGTTGCCCACGCCGACGCCCGCGCCGCCCATGCCGATGCAGGCGAGGCCGGCGCCGATATATTTTCCGATGACGGGATCCATAGCTGAGCTCCTCTGTTCAGGTTGGGATGGAATTCGCGCCGGCCGTCGTTCAGTGGCCCGGATGCAGCGCGTCGTTGAGATAGATGCAGGTCAGCATGGTGAAGACATAGGCCTGCAGGAAGGCCACCAGCAACTCGAGCGCGGTCAGCGCCACCGTCATGGAGAGCGGGAGGATGCCGACCACGAAGCCGAAGACGCCGAGACCCGTCGCCAGCATGCCGATGAAACCCGCGAACACCTTGAGCGTGATGTGTCCCGCCAGCATGTTCGCGAACAGCCGCACCGAATGCGACAGCGGCCGCGACAGGAACGAGATGATTTCGATCAGCACCACCAGCGGCAGGATATAGATCGGAATTCCGCTCGGCGCGAACAGCTTGAAGAAGCGCAGGCCGTTTTTCCAAAATCCGTAGCCGATCACCGTGACGAACACCAAGAGCGCCAGCGCCACGGTCACGATGATGTGGCTCGTGACCGTGAACAGGCCCGGGATCATGCCGAACAGATTGAGCACCAGGATGAAGCTGAACAGCGTGAACACCAGCGGGAAGAAGCGCATGCCCGCTTCGCCCGTGCACTGCCGCAACATATCGGCGACGAATTCGTAGGTGATCTCGGCGACCGACTGGAACCGGCCGGGCACGAGAGCGCGGCCCGCGGTCGCAAGCATAAGGCCGCCCACGATCAGCGCGACCGCGCCGAACATGAAGGCGGCCGAATTGGTGAAAGCGATCTCGACGCCGCCGATATGCCCGAACGAGACGATCTTCTTGATTTCGAACTGGTGGATCGGATCCATGTCGCTCGCGTCTTCCTTCAGCCCATTCGACTTCAATTCTGATCGCCTGGTTGGTCCTGGGACGCCACCAACCCGGCCGAGCGCAACGCGTTGAGCGTACCCGCGGCAAAACCGAGGAGGACGAACACAATGAGCCCCCACGGCGAGATGCCCGCGACGCGATCGACCAGCCAGCCGATGAGACCGCCCACGACGATCCCCGCGACGAATTCGCTCGAGAGCCTGAGCGCGCGGGCGAGACCCGCAGCATTCGCCGACGGGCGCTGATTGCCGTCGCCGTCTCGATCGCGGTCCCGCCGCTCGCGCTGTTCCAAGCTGCCGAGCCGCTCGCCGAGCCTCTGCAGCCGGG
Organism: Xanthobacteraceae bacterium; assembly: GCA_030648135.1. GTDB lineage: Bacteria > Pseudomonadota > Alphaproteobacteria > Rhizobiales > Xanthobacteraceae > JAUSIF01. The sequence continues at coordinate 1,517 of JAUSIF010000254.1, read as the reverse complement.
CGGTCAATTCGGCTTCCTCGGTGTCCCGAGCCCGCCGGCTTCCGTCTTCCGGCGAGCGGTTACCCGCCATCGCGAACCCTTCGAACTCCGGAAACGGCCTCTCGTTCTAGCGCGCGATCAGCAAAAGTGGGTACCGGTTTTGCGGACGCAATCAAGCTTGCGCAGATTGTGTATACTGATCTGCGGTACGCGCGCTAACTTATCAATCTGGCGCATGATCTTATCGGCGAACCGATTCCACTTCGCCGGATCATGCGCTAGACGTCGCGGCGCAAATTAGAGACGGGAGTTGACCAAGTCAAGGATCGTGCGGGTCACCGCCGCAGTGCAAGTCATTGAAGGGACTACAGAAACGCCATTGCGACGAGATCACCCCGCCTCGCGGAAGCGCTGCGCGGTCTCCAGGTCCACCGAGACCAGCTGGGAGACGCCGAGTTCCGCCATCGTCACTCCGAACAGACGGTTCATCCGGCTCATGCTGATCGGATTGTGGGTGACGACGAGGAAGCGCGTCTGCGTGAGCCGGCTCATCTCGTCCAGGAGATTGCAGAAGCGTTCCACATTGGCGTCGTCGAGCGACGCGTCCACCTCGTCGAGCACGCACACCGGCGCCGGATTGGTGAGGAACACGGCGAAGATGAGCGCGAGCGCGGTCAGCGCCTGTTCGCCGCCGGAGAGCAACGACAGGGTCTGCGCCTTTTTTCCGGGCGGCCGCGCGATGATGTCGAGGCCGGCTTGCAGCGGATCGTCGGAATCGGTCAGCACCAGCTCGGCATTACCGCCGCTGAACAGCCCGGTGAAGAGCTTGCGGAAATGGTCGTTGACCACGGCGAAGGAGGCCGCCAAGCGCGCGCGCGCCTCGCGATCGAGGCTGGAGATGCCCTGGCGCAGGCGCTTGATCGCCTCGATCAGATCGTCGCGCTCCGAGGCGAGATTGTCGTGCTGCGCCGTGACCTCGCGCAGCTCCTCCTCGGCGCGCAGATTGACGCCGCCGAGCCGCTCGCGCTCCTGTTCGAGCCGTTGCAGCTTCGCTTCGACATCGCCCGGATCGACCTTGCGGCCGTCGCGGTCGAGAATGCCCGCGATCCGGGCGGCATCGGGCGGCCCGCCCAGGACTTCCGTGACTTCGCGCATGAGGTCCGAGCGGCGTTCGCGCGAGCCCTCCAGACGCGCTTCGGCACGCGCGGATTCCTCGCGCGCCGAGGACAGCAGATCCTGGGCCGCCCGCGCGGCGCGTTCGGCATCGGCGAGGGCGGTTTCACCCTCGGCCAGCCGGTCGCCGGCCGCCTGGCGGGCGCTTTCCGCCGCGGCGATCTGCGAGAGTAAATTCTTACGCTGGCCGCCGAAAGCGGTGGGCGCGTCTTCGAGGCCGGTCCGGTCGGCGCGGGTCTCGGTGAGCCGCTCCTCGATCGCCTTCAGCCGCACCGAGGCGCCCTCCTCGCGCTCGCGCCAGGCCGCGCGTTCGGCGCTGATGGTGGTGAGCCGGTTCGCGCGCGCCGCCCGTTCGCGCTCGATCC
>JAUSIF010000251.1 GCA_030648135.1 Xanthobacteraceae bacterium | reverse complement strand
ATGGTGTCGCCGACGCGGGTATCGGCCACCTCCTTGATCGAGCCGGTGAGAAAGCCGATTTCGCCCGGGCCGAGGTGATCCACCTCCACGCGCTTGGGCGTGAACACGCCGACGCGATCGACCTCGTGGGAAGCGCCGGTGCCCATCAGCCGGATGCGCTGGCCTTTGCGCAAGCTGCCGTCGACGACGCGGAAGAGCACCACGACGCCGAGATAGGAATCGTACCAAGAGTCGACCAGCAACGCCTTGAGCGGGGCCGCCGCATCGCCCTGGGGCGGCGGCAGCCGCGTCACGATCGCTTCCAGCACCTCCGGCACGTTCTCGCCGGTCTTGGCCGAGATCTTGATCGCGTGCGAGGCGTCGATCCCGATCACGTCCTCGATCTGTTGCCTGACCTTGTCGGGCTCGGCGGCGGGAAGGTCGACCTTGTTCAAAATCGGCACCACCTCGTGATGGTTGTCGATCGCCTGATAGACATTGGCGAGGGTCTGCGCCTCGACGCCCTGCGACGCGTCGACGACGAGCAGCGAGCCCTCGCAGGCGGCGAGCGAGCGGTTCACCTCATAGGCGAAATCGACATGGCCGGGCGTGTCGATCAGGTTCAGCACATAGTCCTTGCCGTCGCGCGCGCGGTAATTGAGCCGCACCGTCTGCGCCTTGATGGTGATGCCGCGCTCGCGCTCCAGCTCCATGGAATCGAGCACCTGCTCCTTCATCTCGCGCGCGGGCAAGCCGCCGGTGAGCTGAATCAGCCGGTCGGCGAGCGTCGACTTGCCGTGGTCGATGTGCGCGATGATCGCGAAGTTGCGGATGTTGTCGATGGGGCCCGCCGTCATGGGGCGGGGAGTAGCATCCGCCTCCGGGAGCGACAAGCGGCGCTCTTCTTCTCTCCCGCGAGAAGAGTGGACCGCTGTTCACTCCGCCGCGATGCGCGAGTCGAAGGTGAATGGCCTGAGCGAGATCTTGCCCTTGCTGGCGACGATCAGATGACCGGCCGGCACCGGCTTCCAATAGGAGTGGTCCTGGTCGAGCGGCTCGGAGGCGACCACGACATGATCGCCGCCATCGCGATAGTACAGCGAGTTCGCGGTGCCGTCGGAGGCGTAGCGGAAGGCATAGAGATCGCGGCCGTCGGACAGGGCCGCGGTGAAACGCACCGGCTCGTGCACGCCGCTCGTGCGCACGATGTCCGCGATGGTGGCAAGCGTCCGCGCGGTCGCTCCGATCGGATCGCGCTCGCCCCCGCTGCCGAGGATAGCGAGAAAAACCGCCTCCGAGTCGGTAGTCCCGCATCTCGACCGGTAATACTCGTCGGGAATCAGCGCTTCCACCCGGCGGCGGATCGATGGCCAATCGCCGATCTGGCCGTTGTGCATGAACAGCCAGCGTCCATGCGCGAACGGGTGACAATTCGGCCGCGTGGTTGCGGTGCCGGTGGATGCGCGCACGTGTCCGAAGAAAAGATGCGAGCGGATGTAGCGGCAAAGATGGCGCAGGTTTTCGTCCGACCAAGCCGGGCGGACCTCCCGGTAGAGACCGGGTTCCTCGTGCTCGCCGTACCAGCCGAGGCCGAAACCGTCGCCGTTGGTGCTGTCGGAGGATTCGAGCGCGCCGATGCTCTGGGCGATCAGCGAGTGCATGGGCGCGGCGACATACCGCTCCAGCGCGATGGTTTGTCCACTATAGGCGATCCAGCGGCACATGATGCGTCTCGATAGACTAGCCCCCCGCCAGGGGTTTAGCAGCTTTGCGTCCGTCGATGAACCCTCAAGATCAGCTACCAGGACTTTATGAATAGATATATTACTTCGACTGGAAGATCGGACCCGGCGATTTCGCAATTGACCTCTCCTTACTCAAGTCCATGAGCCTCCGAAACCTTGCCCGCCCCGTGCTGGCCGCGGCCGAGCGCCTCGTCACCGCCCTCCTCGATCCGGCGCGGCGCGAACGAATCATCGCCGGATTATTGGTCGCCTATGCGTCGATTTGGACGCTCTTCGCCGTCATCTCGAGGAGCAGCCGCGACATTCATTACGACATGGGCGAGATTGCCGGCTGGGCGCATGAATCGTTGCTCGGTCATCCGAAGCATCCGCAGTTTTCGGCCTGGGTGGCGGCGTTCTGGTTCGCCGTCTTTCCGCACAGCGATTGGGCTTTCTATCTGCTCGGGATCGGGTCCGCCACGTTGGCTTTGTGGGTTGCTTGGCGGCTCTCCGCGCGCTGGCTCGACGAGGAGAAGCGCATTGTCGGCCTGGCGCTGCTCACGCTTGTGCCGTTCTTCAATTTCTATGCCCTGAGATACAACGCGAATACGATCCTGATTCCCCTGTGGGCGATCACCACGCTGTGGTTCGTCCGTTCATTCGAGAACCGAAGATGGCGTGACGCTTCGTTCGCCGGCATCGGCGCGGCGGCGTCCATGATGGGAAAATATTGGTCGATCTTTCTACTCGCCGGCCTCGGCCTCGCCGCTCTCAGCGATCCGCGCCGTCGCGCTTATTTCCGCTCGCCGGCGCCCTGGGTGACCATGGCTGCCGGAGCGCTCGCCATTTCTCCATACATCTATTGGCTCGTCATCAATCACTTTTCGTCCTTCGAAACTCCCATGCTCTTGCACGGCTCGGAGTCGCTGCGCGAATCAGCAACCAAGGCGGCGATTTATCTCACGGCTTTCGCTGGTTTCATCGCCTTGCCGACCGCACTGGTCTTTCTTTCGGCGCGGCCAAGCCTGGCAACGATCCTCGACTTGTTGTGGCCCCGGACGGCAGAGCGGCGTCTCGTCGTTGTAGCATTCTTGACGCCCGTTCTGTTGCCGGTTCCGGTCGCGCTTGCGATCCAGGCAGAGCTGATATCGATCT
>JAUSIF010000250.1 GCA_030648135.1 Xanthobacteraceae bacterium | reverse complement strand
GCCAATATCTGCGCCAGCAGGCTGGAGATCATCGTTAGCGCGCCGTGGTCAGGGCTTTGGATATCAGGATCGTCGGCGTTCCCAGTCTCGTCGAACTTACGGCGCCTCTTCGGGTCGAGCAGGATGACCTGCGCGCGCTTGACGCGCTCGAACTCTCCTGGCGCACCACCAACGTCGGGGTGAGTCTCCTTAGCCTTGGCTCTAACCGCGCGTTTGATGGCATCGGCCGCCGCATCGCGCTGGACACCGAGGACTTCGTATGGATCGAACTTGCGCTGCTGCTTCATGCCTATTCAACTGTGGTCAATAACGCTCACTCCGGCATTGGGGTGGGGAGCGGCGTCAGCTCGCGGATACGCTTATCAAGCGTCCAGACTAAATCCTCACCCATGCCGACACTGCGCCGTGGCAGCAAGCCGAGAACGATGGCGAGATTGTCATAGGCATCGGCCTTCGGTTGTAGATCGGAAACCTGCCGGCGCAGACCGACGATCTCTGCCTTGCAGCGATTCATCATCTCGATAGCTTCTTGGTTGTTCACGTCTGGCATTGTTCGGTTCCTAATTGATAAGGTCCAGTCCAAGCACCTTGCGCATTTCCGGGGAAAGCTGCTTAGCGGCATCCTGACCGGACGGGCTTCGCGCCCATTCGTCGCTTTCCTCTTTCGTCGCATCGAACTCGCCATTGGCGACACGAGCGGCAAACTTGGTGAAGCCTGCGGCCGTCAACTCGGCATGTAGCTGAGTAATCGGGCAGACGTAGGTGTCGGCATAGTCATCAAACTCACCCGTCTCGGCTCGCCTAGCGAACGCCTCATACTTCGGCGCGTGCTCTGCCGATATAGCAGCGACCTTGCGAAGTTCGGCCGCTAGTTTTTCGCGCGTTCGCATGCTACCCGCGCCCAAGTATTCGCATGGCCATCAACGCAATCCACCATATCGGCCCGCCGACGATTGAGAACGGGATGCTGACGAACATCGCATCGCGCCAACCTTCCTCTCGATTGTGCCGAGCGCGCCATCGTCGCGGCCAGCCGTAGTATCGCTGATAGTCGATCCAGAACCCAAGGCCGAAGGCTACCCAGATCATGCCGGCGTAGAGCCATGCGATCATCGTCAGCCCCTATCCGCTATAAGGCCCTGTAGCCCGCCACGCCGTCCCGCGCGCCTTATTTCTGCGAGCGGCGCGATACGTCCTAGCCAAGCGCGGCGGCTTATACGCTCGCTTCGCCGGCTTCTCCTTCGACGGCGCCCATCCGGCGTCAATGCGGTCGATCAGATCGGTGTCGAGTTTGCGTTCAAGTCGTCCCATTTTAATTATCCCTCGTTGTATTCACCGCTCGATTCTCTGCCTGCCGCCTGTACCAACTCGCCCGCGACATAATTAACCTGCAAGTGAACGTAACGGCGGTTTCATCCGATTAACGGCGCCAGTCGTCTCCGAAATCAGTAACACCTCGTAGGCTTCGGCTCTTGTCCGATCTTTAAAAGATGCGACGATCCGCATGTGATACTCGCCGCCATTCTGCCTGATTTCTTGAATACGCGGCAACGCGGCGCTTGGGCTGTTCGGCATACCGTGAGAATAGAACCGACCATCCGGGTTGATCGTCACCCCTACGTAAAATACGCCTCCATCCCTACCGTCTATTAGCTCGTAGACGTGGTGGATCTGAGTTTCCTCTTCCGTGCGTACCACGTCGCACGGCTCATCCCCTCCGCCTCCCACGGCTTCGTCGTCTCGTAAGCTAGATGTTTTTGGCTTTTCAGCGGCCTTCCTCTCGGCCGCGCATTCTTCACAAGTCCACGTGAGGTTGATTTCTTCGTCGTTGACTGGGTCGGCGTAGATGGTGAGTTCGTGCCCTTTCCAGCATCGGGAGATTCTAATGGTGAATGGCACAGTCGCGCCTCTCTTAATGCTCGCCGCTGAGTTTCTTTGGGACCAAGCTTCATAATACTATTATGGACTGTTTTAGACAGCAGTCAATACCCCGTCGTCCGGTTGCCCTTCCGCTCGCCCCGGTCCCGGTCGTAGTCGACCTCTATCGCGCTGGCGGCTTCGGAGGTGGCGACGTCGGTGACGTGCAGCATCAGCATGGCCGTCGTCTTCATCAGATGGTCGCCGGCAGCCGCTATCTCCTCGTCGCCCTTGCGCTTTAACTGCCGATATTCGGCGAACCACTCGCTCAAATGATCGAAGACCTTTAGCCTGTTCGATGACAACCGGCCCTGCATCTCCTCGTTCGCGGCGCCCTCATCGACCTCGACCGTGAATAGCTGTAGCTGGTCCGACAGCCGGTCGGTGATCCGTATACTCTCGTCCTTCGCCCGGCCGCGCCCCTTCATGTCGAACAGCCCGGGAATCCAGGCCCCGCGCTTGACCATCGCCTCCTTGTGCACAGCCAGCTCGCCGCGAGCGACCTTGATCGCGTCATAGATGTAGACCACGTCGGTGTGAGGATCGCGCGCCGCCCAGACGGCGCCGAACTTGGAATGATCCATGTCGAAGGCGAACGCCCGCTGCCAATGGCCAGGCAGCCGGCGGCTTTCCGCGGTGATCGCCTGCTCGTCGGCGCTAAACATGGCCTTGGCCTCCGGGTCTGAAAACACAATGCAAAGTGCGTCCCAGTCGTCTGGCGAAACGCCCTTCGTCCGCTTCTTCATATCAGCTTTCGATTCGATCTGTATCTCGCCGGACGACGTGACCTTGTATTTGATCTGCGTCGCCTGGGCGTCGAGATCGTCGTTCTCGCCGATGGCGATCTTGGCGTCGGCGCCCACCAACAGATCGCGGACAACCCAATTGATTTCCGCGCGTTTGTTGGCGAATCGTTCGTCCGCGAACATGGCCGAGCCGGCGCTTTCCCCGACGTTGACCGGCACGATGTCGACGCCGCGCAAGGCAGCGGCCGCATCCTTGTCGTCCGGCTTGGTCGACGCCTGCAGCTCGAGCAGCCGATCGGTGACGCCGCCGCCCATGCCGATATCGTCTAGCTTGATCCGGCGAGGCTTGTCAGCGCGGCATAGCCTGATGATGTGGCCAACCAATTCCATCAAATCCCGCTTGCGGTGCCGGTGCTCGACCCATGCCTTGAAGCCTTTGCGTCGGTAGAACACCGACCAATCGTCCCCGAACCGCGCGACGTCGATACCCAGCTCGTTCGGATCGCCGTCCACTGCCGTCTCAAACCGCTCGTGCGCAGCCCGTAACGCAGAGATCGGGACCAGCGAATCGGTCGACTGCTCCGGAAACAGACCGAGCACCTTTGCCTGCCATAGAGGCGATTCCTCGCCCCATGATTTACGCTTCTCCTCGACCCACACTTTAGAGATCAGCAGCGGCCGCAGCGTGTCCGGGATCTTCTCGCCCGTAAAGTTCGGGCTGTCGAAGGCGTTGATGCGGATGACGTTCCAGCCTGACCCTGGCCGGCAAATCTTCTCGAACTCGGTGGTCGGGTCGTCCGGATTGCCGATCAGCAAAGCCCGACAGTTGTCGTTCGCGATCAGCGAGTCGGCCGCATCGAGCAGCGCCTTGCTAAGCCCGCCCGCCTCGTCTCCTACGAACAGCAGCTTCGGCGCATGATAGCCCTGG
>JAUSIF010000237.1 GCA_030648135.1 Xanthobacteraceae bacterium | reverse complement strand
TGAAACGGGTGCGCGGCAGGGTCTTGACCAGATAGGCGAACGGAACATTCAAGATGAGCATGCCGGCGAGCGTGCCCAGAAACAGCCATTGCAGATTGCCGACGCCGCCCGCCACGCCCATCTGGTCGCGGATCGGCCGCATGATGTAATAGGACGACAGCACCGAGAAGATGTAGAGCCAGGACCAGGCCAGCGCCGACACCTCCTCGGGCCTCACCTGCATCACCCGGCGGAGCAGCCGATACGCAAAACCGCCGGCGCCAGGGTGTGCGCCGGCGGCCGTGTTCGAAGGCTCGGTCATTGCGTGATTCCGAGCCGCTGTCTCAGTTCCTTCACCGGCAGGGCCTGCCGGAACAGGGGCCCGTTGGACGGGGAAAATTCCTTGGCGCGGGCGAGCGGCACCGCTACCGGCTCGAAGCCCGCGTCACGCACGAGCTTGGCCGCCACCTTCATCGCTTCCGGATCGTCGCCGGCGATCGGCACCCCGATCGGCTCGCCGGCGCGGCGGGACTCGCTTGCAAAAGTACCGGAACCGAACGAGTTGAAGGCGCGGACCAGGCGCGTGCCGGGCAGATATTTCGCCGAGGTCGGGCCGACTCCGTTTGCGTCCGCCTCTTTCACGATTTCGCCGTCGCGCGCCGCGACCGGATTGCAGGCGTCGAGCACCACCTTGCCGGCAAGTCCCTTGGCATTGTCGCGGCCGACCTGCGGCAGCGCGCTATAGGGCACCGCGATCAGGATGACTTCACCGAAGGCGACCGCTTGCTCGACCGTGCCGGCGCGCGCCTTGGGCCCGAGACCCTCGACCAGGCGCACGAGCTCTTCGGGATGCCGGGACGAGAACATCACCTGATGGCCGGCCTTCACCCACAGCCCGCCGACCGTGCCGCCGAGCCTGCCGGAGCCGACGACCCCGATCTTCATGCCGCCGCCGCTCGCCGTTTGGGCGAAGGCCGCTAGCGGCGTCAGGAACGAAAATAGGGTGGCGGCCCCGCCGATGCGAAGAAAAGCGCGGCGGTCGTGACTGGCAAGAGGTTTTGTCATTATCGTCTCCCGTGCAGGTTCGTTGGCATAGAATATAAAACCCCGGCGCACGGGCAGTTAATCCAGACCATCGCGCTTGCCAACTAACGCTTGCGTTATATCGGTTGGGCCTGGTGCTTCAGATCCGGGCCGGAATCAACTCCGCCGGCTTGTTTGCGACGATCGCGCTCGGCCCGAACAAGGTTTCGAACTCTCGGCGCAGCGCCGCATCGACCTCCGCCATGGTCGCTTTCACGCCGAGATCGGCAAGGCTGGTGACGCCGAGGTGCTGCTCCGAAACGCCGCAGGGCAGAATTCCCGCATAGTGCGACAAGTCCGGCGCCACATTGAGCGAGATGCCGTGCAGGCTCACCCATTTCTTCACGCGGATGCCGATGGCCGCGATCTTGTCCTCGCGGCCGGCGCCCTGCTGCGGCCGCTTCACCCAGACGCCGACGCGGTCCTCGCGCCGTTCGCCCTCGATGCCGAAGCGCGCGAGCGTGCCGATGAGCCATTGTTCGAGCGAGGTCACGTAGCGGCGCAAGTCGGCGCCGCGGACGCGCAAATCGAGCATCGCATAGGCGACCCGCTGGCCGGGGCCGTGATAGGTGAGGCGCCCGCCGCGGCCCACGGTGAAGAGCGGCAAGCCTTCGGTGCCGGTCAAATCCTCGGCGCGGGTGCCGGTCCCGGCGGTATAGAGCGGCGGATGTTCCAACAGCCACACGAGCTCGCCCGCTTCCCCCGCGATGATCGCCTCGACCCGCGCCTGCATCGCGGCGAGCGCGTCGGCATAGGGCACCGGCGCTGCGTCCGTGCGCCATTCGACCGGCTCGAGGCCGGCGGGCGCAAGCAAAGGGGCGAGGGCCGAACGGGCGTTAATCATTTGCTAACCATCCCCATGCTGTCGTCGGAACGGTTTTCGATGCCCGGGAGGGGGAGAGCTTGGCGAAGATCGACGGCGTCCATTGCGACATTTCCGTGGTGCTCGGCTCGACCGCGGTGCCGGTCCATCAACTCCTGCGCATGGGCCGCGGCGCCATCATCGAACTGGAGGCGGGCGAGGAGGACGAAGTCATGATCCTCGCCAACAACATGCCGGTCGCCAAGGGCAGCGTCACCATCAACGGCAACCGCATCGCGGTCATGGTGAGCCGCCTGTTGCCGCGCCCCGACACCTTTCGCTGAGCGCGGCGGGCCTTGAGACTGCGGCATCGATTTGTTACATCGGAACCGCTTGCGGGCCAAGCACTCGGCCCGCGCATGCTTCCAGCGGTCGTGGTGGAACTGGTAGACACACTAGCTTGAGGTGCTAGCGGGGCAACCCATGGAGGTTCGAGTCCTCTCGACCGCACCATCCCAACAATAACGAATTGAAACCGGCGGCTGCAAGGCCGCCGCCGTTTTATCGGGCGCCCGGGCTACATCGCGTGCGAATCTTTTTCGATCACCCGTGGCCAGTATTTTTCCGCCGGTTTGGTCGCGCTGAAGCTTGAAGCGTTCTCAGGCGGCTTGTGCCGGGCCTGGCGAGCCTCCGCTGAAGCCACGATCCGGCGTTTCCCGGTCTTGGATTTGTGAGACTCGGCGTTCAATGCCGCGATCCGGCGCCTGCCCGACTTCGGCTTGTCAGTATCCGCCGTCGAAGCCTTGGTTTCCGGGGCCGATGATTCGGGCGCCGCCGCGATCAGAGGCGCGGCATTTTCGGCCGGCACCATGTGCACGATCTTGTAGCCGCGTTCCTTCAATTCCTTGAGCAGATCAGGGAGCATCAGCACGGTCGCCGGCTTGATGTCGTGCAGGAGCAAGATGCCCGAGCCGCGCGCCTCGAGCCGGGTGATCGCCCGTTCGAGAATGCCCTCCGGGTGTTTCTGCAAGCGGCGGAACCAGTCGCTCGCCAGCACATCGGTGCTCACCGATGTGATCCCGTGTGACTGCAAATAGTTTTCATAGGCTTGGGTGCTCAAGAGGCCGGGGAAACGGAAGAAGGGTGCCGGCTTGAACCCGGCCGGCTCCAGCGCAGCGGCAATGCTGCGAAAACTGTCGTCGATCTCGCGCACGCCGCGGGCATAAGCCACCCGGTTGAAATAAGGATGGTTCTGGCTGTGGGACGCGACGGTATGGCCGTCGCGGGCGATCTGCTGCGCCGTCGATGCGAATGCCTGCGCGCTGCGCCCGATCAGGAAGAAGGTCGCCTTGACGCACTGCGATTTCAGGATTTCCAGCGCCCGCATGGTGGTCGGCGGCCACGGGCCGTCGTCGAAGGTGAGGATGACCTCCTTCGGCTCGAGCGGCATCGTCTGCTGGTAATTCATCGCGCCGACGCGGGCGAGCGCCGCCGGATCGACCGTAATGGTGCGCGAGGTGCCGAGCGCGTCCGGGTTGCCGGGGCAATCGACCGCCAGCGCCGGCCAAGCCGACAGCATGCAGGACAACTGCATGCCGGCGAGGAACGCTATAGCGGCGCGGAGCTGAATCATCGAACCCCCCAAGCCCAACCCTAACGCACATCGGGGCGGATGGAACAACCGGCCCGGCTGATTCCCACGGAAACCTTAATGGTGTGCCTTAAAGATCACCCGACTCAACGGGTTAGTCCGGCGGGCACCACGTGCACCACCCGCCAGCCGCGCGCCTTCAAGGCGGAGAGCAAGGCGGGCAGCATCAGCGCCGTCTGCCGCTGGGTATCATGAAATAGCACGATGCCGCGCCCGACCGCTTCCAGCCGGCCAAGCACGAGGGAAAGTTCCTGTTGCGGCGACATCGGATTCCAGTCGCTCGCCCATAGATCGGCGCCGAACACCGCGAAGCCCTTGGCCTCCATATAGGCGAGCAGCGCCGGCGAATGGCCGAAGCCCGGAAAACGGAAGAACGGCACCCGTGCCGCGCGGCTGTCGCCATGGGCCGCGCGTTCGACCGCGGCGATGCCGCGCTCGATATCGGCCACCGCCCGCTCATAGGGCAGGCCGGCGAGCGTCATCGGATGGGTCATGGAGTGGTGGGCGACGGTGTGGCCCTCCGCCACCATCCGCCGCACCAGACCGGGATGGGCCTCGGCCTCGCGGCCCACGACAAAGAAGGTCGCCTTCACGCATTCGGCCGCGAGCGCATCGAGCACCATCGCGGTCGGGCCGGGAACCGGGCCGTCGTCGAAGGTGAGCACCAGCTCGCGCGGGCCGAGGTCGAGGGTGCGCGGAAAATGCTTGGTCCCAACCCGCACCCCGCGCGGATCGAGCGCGAGCACGCGGGCGGTGCCGAGCGCGTCGGTCCGGCCGCGGCAGGACGCCGCTTCGGCGCTGGTCGCAAGGGTGAGGAGAAGGAGAGCGAGGACCGCACCAACGAGGTGGCGCATGCAGTCGAGTCTCGCCGGAAATGATGGCGTTTCGATTGCGTTCATTGCGTCTCCTGCCTAGAACCGTCGCGTCTCCCAATCAATCCCGCGAATGATGGAGGCCCGCCATGAGCGAGGGAATCGTCCATCCCGACACGCCGAAGGCAGCGCCGCGGCCGAGGTTCCGCAACGCTCAAGGCGCCGTGGCGCCGCGATTCATCGCTGTCGTCTCGGCGGTGATCGTGGAGAACGACGCCGAACGCTTGCGCGCGCTGGCGGGCAAACTGCACGAGTCGGATATGGGCGAGCTCATCACCGCGCTCGAGCCCGACGAACGGCCGCGCCTGGTCGATCTGCTCGGCAAGGACTTCGATTTCACCGCTCTCACCGAGGTCGACGATGCGGTGCGCGAGGAGATTCTTGCCGATCTACCGGCGCCGACCGTGGCCGAGGGCGTGCGCGAGATCGATTCCGACGACGCCGTCTATATCCTGAAGGATCTGCCGGAGGCGAAGCAGGTCGAAATTCTCGGTCGATTACCGGTGCCGGCGCGGGCCGCGCTTGAGCGCAGCCTGCGCTACCCGGAGGAGAGCGCCGGCCGGCGCATGCAGGTCGAATATGTCGCGGTTCCTCCCGACTGGACGGTGGGCAACGCGATCGACCATCTGCGCAAGAATTCCGATCTGCCCGATTCCTTTTACGAGCTGTTCGTGGTCGATGCGGCTTATCTATTGACCGGCACGGTCGGGCTCGACCGGCTGTTGCGCAGCCAGCGGCCGGTCAAGATCGCGGAAATTCTCAAAGAAGATTTCCACGTCATTCGCGCGACCGACGATCAGGAAGAAGCGGCCCGGCTGTTCGAGCGCTACAACCTGGTGTCGGCGCCGGTGGTCGACGCCGCCGGCCATCTTCTGGGCGTGCTCACCGCCGACGACGTCATCGACGTCATCGAGGAAGAAGCGACCGAGGACATCAAGGCGCTCGGCGGCGTGGCGTCGGACGAGCAGATTTCGGACAGCGTCTGGTCCATCGCCCGCGGCCGCTTCTCGTGGCTGGCGGTCAATCTGGTCACGGCGATCCTGGCCTCCGCCGTGATCGGCCTGTTCGAGGGGCCATTGCAGAAGATGGTGGCGCTCGCGGTGCTGATGCCGGTGGTGGCGAGCCAGGGCGGCAACGCCACCACCCAGACCATGACCGTGGCGGTGCGCGCGCTCGCGACCCGCGAGCTGGGGCCGAACAATGCGTGGCGGGTGATCGGCCGCGAGCTCATGGTCGGGCTGCTCAACGGCCTCGCCTTCGCGGTGATCATGGGAGTGGTGGCGGTGGCCTGGTTCCGCGTGCCCGACCTCGGGATCGTCATCGGGCTCGCCATGCTGATCAATCTCATCGCCGCCGCCCTCGGCGGGATTTTAATTCCATTGACCATGCGACGGCTGCGGGTCGATCCGGCGGTGGCCTCGAGCCCGTTCGTCACCACGGTGACCGATGTGGTCGGGTTTTTCGCTTTTCTGGGGCTGGCGAGCTGGTGGTTCGGGCTGAATTGAGATCGTCCGGACGGCTTTGGTTATCGTGGTGGACGCTCCCTTAACGAAACCGGCGGGCCGGCGCCGAATCGGCGGCGATTTCAGAGCGTTGCGTAAACTTACCCCATGTAGATTCACCGAGCATTGACTCTCGCCCCTGAACGCCGCCCGGCACTGAACTCCGGTTAAGTGCTTAGGACCTATGGTTTTGCGCTTACCAAGGGGCGGGAAACCATGAGGAGCCGCTTGCAGCGACATCGGCTCGGCGACCGTATGCTTGTCGTCGTCGGCACGCTCGTGGCCGTGGCCATCGCGGCGTTGCTCGGCTTTTCGGTGCTGGTCGCCAACCGGGTCGATCAGGACGGCGCGAAACGCGAGATGGAACTCGCGCGCGGGGGGCTTGCTGCGCTGCAAATGAAGATGCGGCAAGACCTGGCCTCGTTGGCGCACTGGGACGAGGCGGTCGACCGCATCGTCAACAAGCTCGATCCGACCTGGATCCATCGCCATTTCGGCGCGAGATTGCACGACAACAGCGGCCATGACGGTTCCTTCATCCTCGATTTCGTCGGACGGCCGGTCTACAGCGCGGTCGACGGTGTCCTCGTCGATGCGAAGGCATACGAACGGGTGCGGATGCAGATCGATCCGATCGTCACCGAGGTCGCTATCGCCTACGTCAAGGACGCCATGGCCTATGCCAAGTCGGGCGAGCTGGGAGAGGCCGAACCGCCGCCGGAGCCGAAGTTCAAGACGGTGTTTCGCCGCATCGAAGATCGGCCGGCGCTCGTCGGCGTCATCAGCATCGTACCGAATATCAACCGCGCCGCCGTGCGCGGTTTCGCGCCGGCGACCGCGGTGAGCGTCGCTTTCTTGGACGGTCAGTTGTTGCGCGAACTCGCGCACGATCTGCAGATCGGCGATCTTGGACTCTCCGAAAGCCTGCCGTCGGGCCAGGAACAGATCGCGCTCGAAATTCTGCTGGGAGCGGACGATATGCCCGCCTGGCTGGTGTGGACGCCGCTAAAACCGGGCGCGGCCATGCTCAAGCGGCTGATGCCGGCGCTGTTCGCGATCGCCGCGCTGATCGGCCTGGTCGCCGTAGTGGTGCTGCTGTATCTGCGCAAGACGACCGCACAGCTCGCTCAAAGCGAGCGGCGGGCGACCGAGCTTGCCTTCCGCGATCCGCTCACCGGTCTCGCCAACCGCGTGTTGCTGCTGGAGACGCTCGCACAACGGCTCGTCGAGGTACGTGCGGATCGGCGTCTCGCATTGTTCCTGATTGATCTCGACGACTTCAAGGACATCAACGATACGCTCGGTCATGCGGTCGGCGACGAAATGCTGTTCGCGATCGGAGATCGCCTGACCACGGTCGTGGGCGAGAACGGCATGGTGGTGCGCTTCGGCGGCGACGAGTTCGCACTGTTGGTCCCGGTCGGCGAGGGCAAAGGGGAGATTTCCACCCTATGCCGGAGCGTCGCCGAATGCATGCGTCTGCCGATTCCCGCCGGCGGCCAGCTTCTCCATATCGGCGTCACCACCGGCGTCGCGGTCGCGCCCGAAGACGCCCATGAGGCCGAACAACTCGTGCGCCGCGCCGACATCGCGCTCTACTGCGCCAAGGCCGAGGCGCGCGGCGCCCACCGCCTGTTCGAGCCTGGCTATGAAGAGGTCCTGCATAAACGCTCCAGCATCGAGCGCGAACTTTCCCGCGCGCTCGCCAACGACGAGTTGGCGGTCAAGTTTCAGCCGCTCTATGCCGCCGACGGGGAACGCGTCGTTGGCGTCGAGGCGCTGGTGCGCTGGAACCATCCGGAGCGGGGCGTGGTGCCGCCGTCCGAATTCATCCCGGTGGCCGAGCGCTCGGGGCTCGTGGTCAAGCTCGACGAATGGGTGTTGCGGCGGGCCTGCGCGCAGGCCGCCGAATGGCCCGGGCTGTCGCTCGCGGTCAATCTGTCGCCGTTGAACTTCCGCCAATCGAAAGTGGCCGAACGGCTCGCCCGCGTGCTCGCCGACACCGGCTTCGATCCGCGCCGGCTCGAGCTCGAGATCACCGAGGGCATGCTGCTGGGCGCGACCCCGGAAGCGCTCGGCGAGCTGGCTGAGCTGCGCCGCATCGGAATCCGCATCGTGCTCGACGACTTCGGCACCGGTTACAGCTCGCTCGGCTATCTGCGCCGCTTCCCGGTCGACAAGATCAAGATCGACAAGTCGTTCGTGCAGAACCTCGGCGTCACCGAGGACGCCGCCGCCATCGTCGAGTGCGTGGCGCGGCTCGGCCGTGCGCTCAGCCTGGCGGTGACCGCGGAGGGCGTGGAGACCGGCGAGCAGCACCGTTTCGTGCGCGCGGCCGGCTGCCACCAGGTGCAGGGCTATCTGTTCTCGCCGCCGGTCGATGCCGAGCGCATCGCGGAATTGATCGAGCCCCGGCAGCTCGCGCGCCCCGGCGAGCGGGCGGTCCGCCTCGCCACCGGCTAGACCGCGATCGATTGACCTTCGCCGCTTTCGATCTACCCTAGTTCCCGAACGGGGGACGAGGATCATGGCAGGCGCCAAGCTCGAGCCGCGCGATCCCGACTGGGAGGCGAAGGTGCGCGAAAGCTTCGCGCGCCAGACCTTCATGGAAACGATCGGCGGCCGCATCCGCGCGCTCTCGCCCGGCCGCTGCGAAGTCGAGCTGCCGTTCCGCGCCGACCTCTGCCAACAACACGGCTATCTCCACGGCGGCGTCGTCACCACCATCGCCGCCAATGCCGCCGGCTACGCGGCGTTCTCGCTGATGCCGGCCGGCTCCTCGGTGCTCGGGGTCGAATACAAGGTCAATCTGCTGGGTGCGGCGGAGGGCGAGCTTTTCATCGCCCGCGGCACGGTCATCAAGGCGGGCCGGACGCTGAGCGTCGTCGAATGCGACGTGCAGGCGATGCGCGACGGCAAGCAGCAGCCGGTGGCACGCATGCTCGCGACCTATATGTGCCTGGAAGGCAAGCCGGATCAACCGGTGGGCTGAACCGGTGATAAGGGAGGGGGCGATGGCCGCCAATGATGTTCGCGGTCTCGATTTCGGTCTCGGCGAGACCGCCGATCTCCTGCGCGACAGCGTGCGGACTTTCGCCGCCGAAGAGATCGCGCCCAGCGCCGCCGAAATCGACCGCAGCAACAAATTCCCGCGCGAGCTGTGGCCGAAGCTCGGCGCGCTCGGCCTGCACGGCATCACGGTCGAGGAGGAATGGGGCGGCGCGGGCTTGGGCTATCTCGAACATTGCGTGGCGATGGAGGAGGTGAGCCGGGCTTCCGCTTCGGTCGGGCTTTCCTATGGCGCGCATTCCAATCTCTGCGTCAACCAGATCCGCCGCAACGGCAGCGAAGCGCAGAAGCGGAAATATCTGCCGAAGCTGATCGCGGGCGAGCACGTGGGCGCGCTCGCCATGTCGGAGTCAGGTGCTGGCTCCGACGTGGTGTCGATGAAGACACGCGCCGACAAGAAGGGCGAGCGCTATGTGCTGAACGGCACCAAGATGTGGATCACCAACGGGCCGGAAGCGGAGACGCTGGTGGTCTATGCCAAGACCGACGCCGGCGCGGGCGCGCGCGGCATCACGGCATTCCTGATCGAAAAGGGCATGAAGGGTTTTTCCACCGCCCAGAAGCTCGACAAGCTAGGCATGCGCGGCTCCGACACTTGCGAGCTGGTGTTCCAGGATTGCGAGGTGCCGGCGGAAAACGTGCTCGGCAAGGTGGGCGAGGGGGTGAAGGTGCTGATGTCGGGCCTTGATTACGAGCGGGTGGTGCTGGCGGCGGGGCCCTTGGGCATCATGCAGGCGGCGCTCGACCTGGTCATGCCCTATGTGCACGAGCGCAAGCAATTCGGCGAGCCGA
>JAUSIF010000224.1 GCA_030648135.1 Xanthobacteraceae bacterium | reverse complement strand
AAAGCGCGGCATCAGTGCCGACACAGCATTGCGGCTGGCACGTTTCTTCGGCACGGATGCGCAATCCTGGCTGAACCTGCAACAGCAATACGACATCCACTGCGCCCAGGACTCTCTGGGTAAAGCGCTGGCTGCTATTCGCCCGTGGAATGATGCAAGCGCTGCGGCCTGAAGCAGTTGCGCAACCCAGCGAGCCCGATACAGGTCAGGAACAGAGGCTAGATTGCGGCCTACCTGAAGCGGCCCAGCGCCCTGGATCCAGCAACCAAAGAAACGTTTGGCTGGGATACCGCAAGGAGGCAGGTGTTCTTCATCCCGCTCGACCCATGGATCGCGGCACGTGGGCGAGTGGGAGACATCGACGGGCGCGTCGGCCTTGCGCTGAAATAACTGGCAGCGGAGAGGATCAGAGCCAGGTGACCGCTGCAGCCTGATGCAAAACGCATGGAAATGACGCCTTCCTGATAGCGATCATTCGCGGCTCACTCGATCACCTTGTCGGCACTGATCCGGAGCAACTGCGGAACGGTGCACGACGGGCGTTGTGGTAGTGCTCATGCCCTCGCTTTTTCTCCACCCGGCGCCTTGACGAGATCGGCGCGCATCAACGCGAGCTCGCCCGTCATCAGCGCAAAATCGATTTCGAATTGTTCCTTCTCGTCCTCGAACTCCACTTAAGAATTGTCTACTTGACGGGGAAGCTTACGGTAGAATGATCCGCTTTGCTATCCAGTTCGAAGATCGGACGAAACAGAACTGACCTTAAACCCGTTTACACAAAATTCCGGACAAAGTGACAAGAGAGCGCTTGACCGATCCCTCGCTCAACGATGACGACGGCGCATACGTCTGGAGACGCCCGAAGCCTGGAGAAATCGAGGCAGGACGTTTGCAAAGCTGGGCTGCGCCACGTCCATCGGCGAGTCTCTTGAAAAATCGCCAGCCATCTGATGCCGCTGTTGGTCAGCATTGCTGCGATTCTGCGGCATAGGTTTCGGGCGGTGACTAGGCGGGACTTATGATCAGGCGGCTGCTCAAGACCATCGCGATCTGCATCGCCTCGCTCCTCGGCCTGCTCGTGGCGGCGTATGGACTTCTTGTGCTCTTGAGTCTCCAGAAGGCGCCGCTGCACCCCGAGGTCGAGGCATTCCTGCGTCCTGAAGCAATCGTCGTGGCGCCGGAACGCAACGGCTTCTATTTCTGGATTGGACTCAACGCACCCGCAGGTGAGGACCCGATCCAGTATGGGAAGCGTGCAATAGCCGAGCTCGGCCATCGATCGCCCGCCGCTAAAGACGCCGCAGCGGCACGCGCCGAAAAGGAACTTCGGCTGGTTTACGACCGTAAACTTATCTGTAATCAGGTGCCGTGCCTGTATTCGGCAATGCAGAATGCCGCACAACTTCGCGAACTGGCGAAAGCAAATGCGGAACTGCTGCGCCGATACGCAGCGCTGATCCGGTTCGACGAGTTCGCGACCGATATGCCGGTCCTCGATCCGATGGACCTGCTGCCCGCCCGGGAGGACCAATTATTTCTGTTTAGGCTGGCGCGCACTCTGGATGCCGTCGATGTCAACGAAGGAAAAGCCGCCGAAGCGATCGACCGGCTGGCGACGCGCGTGCGATTCCTGCGCCTGATGCACGCCAACAGCGCTGGTTTGATAGACCGGATTATTGCGCAGGCCTTGCTGGCAAAGGACCTCGAATTCCTTGTGAAGATGGCGGTATCGGAACCGGGTGCCGCAAAAGCGGTTACCGCACGCGTCGCGGCGATTGCCGCACCTATGACCGTCGCGGAACGCTCGCCGCTCAAGTGGATGCGTCACGAGTTCTCCAACAAATTCGCATCGACCGACCCCGGCAAACCGGACGCATGGCGGCAATCGGTATGCGGAGCGTTGCTCGGAAAATTCGGTTTCGATTCGTACATCGAATTGTCCACGAGCGGCAAATTGGACGAAAGGTGCGGACGATGGGACATGCGCATATTGGCGCTTGCCGGCGCTCCTCTGATTGACCGAAACGCCATGGCGAATCAACGGTTCGAGACAATACGTCAGTTGCACCAGATCGACGCGCCCGACACGCTTTCGTACCTGGGTCGATTCCATGCCGTGGTTGCTGCCGCCGAAGGGCGGCGCCGGGCGGATACGTCATGGCCCCTGCGCAACCCGGTCGATGCATGGATTGGAACGGCCCTCATTCCGGACTCGGTCGCCGACGCGAAATCGTATCACTTGAGCGCGATCGATCTGGACCGACTCTTCGCGCTGACGCGGCTCGCGGTCGCCCTCAACCGGGATCGCATCAAGGAGAGCGAGATTGCCGCCTACCTTAAGCAGCCCGGCGTACTGGATCCGGCAACCAAAGAACCGTTTGGATGGGATTCTGCAAAGGGCCAGGTGTTTTTCGTCCCACTCGACCCGTGGATCGCGGCGCGCGGGCGTGTGGGCGGCATCGACGGGCGCGTTGGCCTTACGCTGGTGTCGGCCTTACGTTGAAATGACTGGCAGCGAAAAGCGTCCGGCGATAGGTGCGGACCATCTGCGCCGAGGAGCAAGCGGTAAAAGACTTGTGGCGTGTTCCTGAGCCGGTGCCGATTTGAAGTCCGCGCTATCGTTTTCCCTCAACTTA
>JAUSIF010000205.1 GCA_030648135.1 Xanthobacteraceae bacterium | reverse complement strand
GCCACCCCGGTCGCGGCGCTCGGCCCGGTCGATCAGCATAGCCAGCTCCAGCTCTGGCTCGATGGCCGGCGCGACAAGCTCTTCACTCTATTGACAGTGACGACGGTTGGCGTCGGTCCGCGCATCGACGCGGGCCTTGCGAAAGTGGGCGGCGAGCCGGATTTCGGCGGCAAGACCATCGGCGATCTGGTCGCGGCGGAGGCGCGCGCCACCGCCGACACGCTCGCCAAGAACGGCCGTCCGGTGCGCACCATCCATCTTGAGCGCTTGGATGAGCGCTCGCTCGGCGCGCTGCTCATGCACTTCATGCTGGAGACGATCCTCGCCGCCCGCCTGTTGGGCGTCGATCCGTTCGATCAGCCGGCGGTCGAGGAAGGCAAGCTACTCGCCAAGCGTTATCTCGCCGGCGAAGGATGATCGGCCTCGGCGCGATGAGCTAGCGTGGCCGCCATGATTCGCATTACCGCAACGATCGCGATCGACGAACGCGAAATCGCCGAGAGCTTCATTCGCTCGTCGGGGCCGGGCGGCCAGAACGTCAACAAGCTCGCGACCGCGGTTCAGCTCCGCTTCGACGTGCGGCACTCGCGCTCCTTACCCGACGAAGTGCGCGCGCGCTTGGAGAAACTGGCAGGCCGGCGGCTCACGCGCGACGGCGTACTCGTCATCACCGCCGAACGCCACCGCACCCAGGAACGCAACCGCCAGGACGCGCGCGAGCGCCTTGTCGCCCTGATCCGGCAAGCCGCTATCCGGCCGAAGCTTCGCCGGGCGACCAAGCCGACCTCCGGATCGCGCGAGCGCCGGATCAAGGCCAAGAAACGGCGCTCCGGCATCAAGAGGCTGCGCAGCGTCAAACCCGCGATGGAATAAATAAAATGCCGCCATGGAGGGCTGAGGAGAGCGGGAAGAAGTCATCCCCGCGGCTCCCGCGAGGGGGCCGGGAAGGCTAGAGTCGAAGGAACGACGATTCTCATGTCGAACCCTTCGGTCGAGCCATCCGCCATGCCCGTCCGCCAATTGCCCGAGGCCCTTGTCAACCGCATCGCCGCCGGCGAGGTGGTGGAGCGGCCGGCTTCGGTCGTGAAGGAGCTCTTGGAGAATGCGCTCGACGCCGGCGCAGGCCGGATCGAGGTGGTGTTGTCCGGCGGCGGGCGGCGGCTCGTGCTCGTCACCGACGACGGCGAGGGCATGACGCCCGCGGACCTCGAGCTTGCGGTCGAGCGCCACGCCACCTCGAAGCTCAAGAGCAACGATCTCGATGCCATCGCTACACTGGGCTTCCGCGGCGAGGCGCTGCCCTCGATCGGCGCGGTCGCCAAGCTTTCGATTGTGACGCGTACGAAAAATGCACCGAACGCGGTCGAGATCGTGGTCGAAGGCGGAAAGAAATCGAAGATCAAGCCGGCGGCGCTCGGGCAAGGCACGCGGGTCGAGGTGCGGGACCTGTTCTATGCGACTCCGGCGCGGCTGAAGTTCCTGAAATCCGACCGCGCCGAGACCGCGGCCGCGGTCGAAGCGGTGCGCCGTCTCGCGCTGGCGCGCCCCGATGTCGCCTTCACCATCGTCGCCGAGGATCGCGCGCCCGTCACCTATGCGGCGCGAGGTGCCGACGCCGAAGGCCGGCTCGCGCGCATGGCCGACGTGCTCGGCGCCGAGCTGCGCGAAAATGCGGTGCCGGTCGAGGGTATGCGCGAGGGCGTCGAGGTATCGGGCCTCGCCGGTCTCCCTACGTTTTCGCGCGCTAATTCGCTCGCTCAATATCTGTTCGTGAACGGGCGGCCGGTGCGCGACAAGGTGCTGTTCGGCGCGGTGCGCGGCGGCTACGCCGATCTCCTGCACGGCGACCGCCATCCGGTGGTGGCGTTGTTCGTGCGGCTCGATGCGCGCGAAGTCGACGTGAACGTGCATCCGGCCAAGACCGAAGTGCGCTTCCGCGATCCCGGCCTCGTGCGCGCGTTGATCGTGCGCGCGCTGTTCGACGCGCTCGGCGGCGGCGCAAAACGCTCTGCCACCACCGGTGCCGCCCGCCTCGTCGCCTTCGCTCGCCGAAGCGGTGTGGGAGCGAGACCGCAAACTTCCTGGCGCGGATCGGCGGCGCCCGCCTTCGCGCCTGGATTCGAAGAGGATGCGCAGGCGGCTTTCGCGGCGGTCGCCGATCCATCCGCCGATGCGCGCGCGAACTTTGCGGCGACACCCGATTTCCTCGACAAGCCGCTCGGCGCCGCACGCGCCCAGCTGCACGAGACCTATATTGTCACCCAGACCCGCGACGGCCTTGTGCTCGTCGATCAGCACGCCGCTCACGAGCGCCTCGTCTATGAGAAGTTGAAAGCGGCGCTCGCGCGCGACGGCGTCACCCGCCAGATCCTGCTCGTTCCCGTGGTGGTCGAACTCGATCCGGCCGATGCCGCGGGCCTCATCGAGCGCGCGGAGGAACTTTCTCGCCTCGGCCTCCTGATCGAGGCGTTCGGCCCCGGCGCCGTTCTGGTGCGCGAAGTGCCGGCGCTCTTGGGCGAGACCGATGTCATGGGCCTGGTGCGCGACCTCGCCGAGCACATGGCGGAATGGGACGCCTCGCTGCCCCTGGAGCGG
>JAUSIF010000279.1 GCA_030648135.1 Xanthobacteraceae bacterium | reverse complement strand
CTGTCCCGCCGCCGCCGGCGATCACAAGGTACAGGACGAGCAGGACGATCCCGATCCACACGAAGAATCGGGGTCGCGTTCATTGTTTCATCCAGTGCACCAAAGATCCCCAAATACCGCGGGGGAAGAACAGGATGAGGAACATGAACAAAGCGCCGACGAACAGTTGCCAGTGCACGGTCACCACCGTGATGACGTCCGCCAGCATCAAATACACGAGGGCGCCGAGGAACGGGCCGAAGAACGTGCCCATTCCACCGAGTAGGGTCATCATCAAGATCTCAGCCGACGTGAAATAATGCAGCGTCTCTATCGGAACGACCGAGAGATGGATCGAATAGAGCGCGCCGGCGAGACCCGAGAACAAACCCGACAGAATGAACGCGAGCAGGCGCGTGCGCCGGATGTCGTAACCACAGGCGACCGCACGCGTTTCGTTTTCGCGGATCGCCTCGAGAACCGCGCCGAAAGGCGAGTGGAGAATTCGCGAGAACAGCCAGAGCGCGATTGCAACGATGACGAGGATTGCATAATATTTCGTCGTCGGATCGAAAATGTTCAGGTGCAAGCCGAGGATGCTGATGCTGCCGACGTTCACGCCGCGCAGGCCGTCCTCGCCGCCGGTCATCGAAATCCACTGGAAGGCGGCATAGTAGATCACCTGCGAGAGTGCCAGGGTCACCATCGCGAAATAAATGCCGCGTGTGCGGGTCGCGAACCAGCCGATCACGGCGGCTGCGACGCCTGCCGTGACGATGCCGAAACCGATCGCCGGCAGCCAGTGCCAGCCGAATTTGGCGATGGGGATGCCGCAGCCATAGGCGCCGAGACCAAAGAGCGCGGCGTGGCCGAAAGAAAGCATCCCGGCGTAGCCATAAATCAGATTGAAGCCAACGGCGAACAGGCCAAAGATGAGGATGTTGACCGCGAGCGCCTCATAGGGCGCGAACCACGGAAATACAGCGAGAAACGCGACCGCGAGAAGCACGCGGTGGTGGCTTGCCGCATTGAAGAGAAGCCCGAGCCGGCCACGCCTGTGGCTCAGGCGCCCGCCGGTCGCGGCGAGGGCATTCGGTTCGGCGGCCCGATTCACGGCTTCACCCGAGCGCTCCGGCACGGCCGAACAGGCCGCGCGGACGGAAGATGAGCACGAGCGCCATCAAGACGAACATTGACAGCGTCGACATCTGTGGGAAAAAGAACGCGGTAAAGCTGACGGTGACTCCGACCAGAAGTCCGGCAATCACGGCGCCGACGAGAGAGCCCATGCCGCCGACCACGGTCACGACGAAGGCTTCGACCAGGACCGGTACGCCCATCTCCGGAAAGACACCGCGGATCGGGGCCGCGAGCAGGCCCGCCGTCGCGGCAAGGCTAATGCCGATCCCGAACACGACGAGCCAAACGCGCGAAACATCGACACCGAGGATATTCACGATCTCCGGATCGCGGGCTCCCGCCCGGATGATGAGTCCGTAGGTCGTCTTCTCCAGGAAGAGCCAGAGTCCGATCAGCAGCAGCGCGGTGATGACGATCAGAAACAGCCGATATTTCGGAAAGAAGAAGACTCCGAGATCGACCGCGCCGCTGAGCAGCGGTGGCGTATTGAAGGGAACGCCTTGGGTTCCGGCGATCATCCGCACGCTCTCGAGCAGGACGAGGCCGAGGCCGTAGGTGAGGAGCAGTGGATAATCGATGCCTCGGCCATAGAGCGGCCGGACCAGAAACCGTTCGCAAACCATGCCGATGACGCCGGCCGCGATCGGCACGGCCAGAAGGGAAAACCAGAAATTGCCGGTAAGGCCCAGAAAGAAAACGCCGAGATAGGCGCCGACCATGAAGAACTGACCGTGGGCGAAGTTCACGACGGTCAGCATGCCGAAGATCAACGACAGGCCGAGAGCGACCAGCACGTAGATCGAGCCGAGCGCCAGCCCGGTGAAGAGCTGCAGCAGGAACAGGTCGAAGGTCACGGGATCGCCCTCGTCGCGCGGTGGCACTCAAGTCGTCCCTCGCCGCCCGAAGGCGGGGAGGGAATTTGTTTGCGTTTTGCTTCGGTGCTCAGCCGTGGCCGAGTTCCTTGCAAGAGCGCAGGCGATCCTCGCTGCCCGTTTCGGTCGCCACGATACTGCAGATGTCGGCTTTGCTCTTCGCCTGGGAGTCGGGCTTCGATTCGATCACCAGTACCGACTGCACCGACTGATGGTCGCATTTGCGAAAATATTGTGTGCCCTTGTAAGCGTCGTACTTGAGCGTCTCCATCGCCGCGATCACGGCGTCGGTGTCGGTCGTTCCCACCTTCTTGACCGCCTCGAGCATGCTGTAGATGCCGGAAAATCCGTAAGCGGCGTAGTCGGATGGTACCTCGCCCCCGTGCTTGGCGCGATAAGCGTCATTGAGGCGCTTGGCCGTGGGAGCCGTCTTCTCGAGTTCCCAATAATAATTGGCGCCGCCGATCACGCCCTCGAACGATGTGCCGCCGCCGGCCAGCCGCTGGGTATAGAGCAGCACCGGGCAGATGATTTTCATTTGCTGCTTCAAACCGAATTCGGTCGCCTGCTTGAACGTATTGAGCTGGTCGCGTCCGAAATTACTGGCGATGAGAATATCCGGCTTCGCCGCCTGGATGCGCGGGAAGAAGGTCGAATAGTCGGCTTGCCCGATCGGGTGCTTGATCTCGAGCACGTCCTCGAGGCCGAACTGCTTTCCGACGCGCTTGAACCCGTTCACCATCTCGTGGCCATAGGCATAGTCGGCGGTGAGGAACGCCACGCGCTTGCCGAACTTCGGGAACACATAGCGGCCGACCGCGCCCGAGGTCATGTGCGGATTGAGCGCCTCGTGGAATGTGTATTTGCTGAAGTCGGATGCCTCGTTGATGGTGTCGGACTGGCTGATCGAGTTGTAGATCACGCCGCGGTTCTTCGCGACATTGTTGACGGCGAGCTGCACCGACGCCGAGAGCGAGCCGCACAGAAAATTCACCTTGTCGGATTCGATCAGCTCCTGCGAGCGGGTCGCGGCCTCGCCGGGATTGAGCTTGTCGTCGCGCACGAGCAGCTCGGCCATGCGGCCCTTGAGCCCGCCGGCCTGGTTGAACATGTCGATGGCGAGTTGCGCGCAGCGTGCCTGGTTCTGAGCCTCGCTGCTGTAGGGGCCGGTCAGCGGCACCGGTAAGCCGATCTTGATCGGTCCTGTCTGCGCGTGCGCATAGCGCAGGTAATAAGGACCGACCGCGGCAATCGCCGTCACCGCGAACCCGCCCTTGACCAGGTCGCGACGCGTCAAGCGCCGACGATGCTTGTCATAGTGATAGGTTGCCATTGTTTCCTCCCCGTTCTCTCATCTGGCCATCGTGTTATGTACCACATTACGCCCGGTCTGAGTTTTGATGGTGGCCGATCGGATTGTACCAAGCACCTCTAAGATCCACTCCTGGTGAACAGCATCTCTGTAACTTGTGCCTTGAAAGGCGCCAACGCATCATTGAAGGCGTTTAAAATTGCAACTAATGCGCCGAAACGGTGCTCGCCGCGCCGATGCCTGCACGATGCCGCCCGCTACTGATACGCCTCGCCGCCACCTGCTTAGGGTAGTCCACTCACTGGCAAGATCAAGCGATCAGGCCTTCGCATATGCGAATGTGGCCGGTTCCACACCTAACTTGAGCCCTCGTGATCTGCCCCCTGAAAACTGATCCAGGCTGAGCGCAATTTTTTGGGCACTCTGAACCCCGGAATGAGGAGAGTGCTTGCGACACGGAAAAACAAAAAACATTACTAAATCTCGACTGACCTGTTTCTGCGGCGACCGGAGATCCAGACCGTCAAGTTCCAGGTCACTGGGACCGCCAATGCGAGTGCGAGTGCCGGAACCATGCCGAGTCCTTCGACGGCAAGATGCAGTGCGGTAAGCCCTCCGCTGATGCCGGCCATGCCCCATATTCCGTTCGCTACAACCGCGGCGGTGGCCGGGCCGCCGATTCGCGGCTGCAGAATGAGCATGGTGCATGTGGTCGAGATCGGAAACACGGCAATCATTCCCGTCGTGACCGGTCCCGCCCAATTGCCGATCACGAGCACCGCGGCCATCAGCGAGCAAACGAGAAGCGTGCGCACGGGCACGTCGTACCACTTTGTCGTGACCGCCGGCATTGCCGCGGCGCGAAATCGGTTGGCGAGCCAGAGGCAGCAAGGGTAGAGGACGATATTGAGCAAGCCAGCGGTGACGAACGTCCAGGCGATCGAACGCGCCACAAGAGCAAGCGCGATCCAGCTGGCCAACGCCACGGCGAGGCTGACAACGAGCCCCAGCTTAAGCGCGAGCAACACATAGATGAGCATGAAGACAGCGGTGATAGCGTTGATTGCGAGACCGGCGACCGCGCTTGCGGCAAGAAAGGCCGCGTCGTGGTCGAGCGCAAGAAACACGAAGGCCGGCCATACCGTGACCGGCAGCGTGACCACAAGCGCCCCGATCAGCGGCCCCGCGCGTTCAGTCACCATCGATGCAGTGACGACGATGGCTGCCGTCAGCACCAGCTTGGTCACGAATGCCAGATCGAAGAGAAATTCCGTAGGCATGCGAGGCGTGACCGTCGCCTTCCCGGCTGACCACCGGCAGCCTAGCGCATGATCCGGCGAAGTGGGAACCGGTCCCGCCTTCGCCCAGGCTTCGGCGGGTCTTTGACAGTTTGTCCGCCATAGCTCGCAGAGCGTAGGCGGATCGCCGATAAGATCATGTGCCAGATGAATAAGTTAGCGCGCGAGCCGCAGATCAGTCTACGCAATCTGCGCAAGCTTGATTGCGTCCGCAAAACCGGTACCCACTTTTGC
>JAUSIF010000166.1 GCA_030648135.1 Xanthobacteraceae bacterium | reverse complement strand
TGATGCCGCAGCTCGGCGAGACCGTGGCGGAAGGCAAGATCACGATCTGGTTCAAGTCGATCGGCGATCCGGTCACGCCCGGCGAGAATCTGTTCGAGATCGAGACCGACAAGGTCTCGATGGAAATCCAGGCGATCGCCGGCGGCGTGTTGGCCGAAATCCGGGTTCCAGCGGGCGATGTGGCGTCGGTCGGCACGGTTGTTGCCATCATCTCCGATGCGGCCGGTGCCAAAACCGTCTCGGCTCCGGCCGCTGCCGCCGCGCCACGCGCAGCACCCGCGCGCATCCCGGCGGCTCGCGCGACTGCCCCGGTCCCGGAACGGCCGCCCGGCGCCAAATCCCGGCCAGTCGCCCTCGATCCGTTCTTCGAGGTGCGGACACCGGAGCGCAATTACGGCTCCGCCCGGCTGGCCGACGGCACTACCGCGACGCCACTCGCCCGGCGCCTGGCGGCGGAGGCAGGCCTCGACCTCTCCCGCATCAGCGGCTCCGGTCCGCACGGCCGCACCTTCGCCCGCGACGTGGCAGGCGCCATCGGCAGCGGAACCTCGAAAGCCGCGCTCGTCCCGGCGCCAGCGGTGGGTGCTTCAGCCGAGCAGGTCAAGGCGCTCTATCGGGGTACGCCTTATGAGGAAATTCCGCTCGACGGCATGCGCCGAATTATCGCCCAGCGCCTGACCTTGGCGAAACAGACCGTCCCACACTTCTATCTGACCGCCGACGTCGAGATCGATCAATTGATCAAACTGCGCGAGGAGGCGAACGCCGCGGCGCCGCGCGACAAGGACGCTAAGCCGGCCTTCAAGCTTTCGGTCAACGACATTGTCATCAAGGCCTGGGCGGCGGCCCTGCAGAGGGTACCGATTGCGAACGCGGTCTGGGCCGGGGACCGCATCCTGCGCTTCAGACATTCGGACATCGGGGTCGCGGTGGCAATCGAGGGCGGCCTGTTCACGCCGCTGATCCGCAAGGCCGAGACCAAGACGCTCGCTGCCATTTCGACCGAAATGCAAGACCTTGCGGCCCGCGCGCGCACGCGCCGGCTCAAGCTGCACGAATATGAGGGCGGCTCGTCAGCGATTTCCAACCTCGGTATGTACGGCATCCGCGAATTCTCGGCGATCATCAATCCGCCGCACGCGACCATCCTGGCGGTGGGAGCCACGCGACGGCGGGTCGTGGAGAAGGAAGATGGCGGCGTTGCCTTCGCAAATGTGATGACGGTGACGTTGTCCTGCGATCACCGCGTGGTCGACGGCGCTGTCGGCGCGGAACTGATCGCCGCGTTCAGGGGATTGATCGAGAATCCAGGCACGGCGCTTGTTTGAACGCAGAAAATGCCGGCTGGTTCAGGGAAACCGGATCAGAATTGGCAGAATGCTTCTTGCTTGCAAAAACTCGAGCGTCTCGGCTAGAGGAATCGCGACGAGAAATACGCAGGCATCGATGAACGTGGACAACACCAGATTCGGCCTGACCTCGAGGATCTTGACATCGCGCCACAAGGAAGGCTTGGGAAAAAATCGAGGTACACGGGCGATATAGCTGCGGTAAACCTTGCCGTATATGAATATAAGCGTCTCTTCTTCCTTGAAAACGACGAGAAGAAATACGAACCACGTAATAAGGCCGGCGGTGAGCGCGAGCGCGATGCTGCCCAGTTGGGCACCTACACCGATCGCGCCGAGGATCGAAAACAGATAAAGCGGATTCCGAGTGACCGAATAGGGTCCGCGAACCACAAGCTCTTTTTTCTTGCGGCCGCCGATATAAAGCGAAGACCAGGTGCGCCCGAGGATGCAAAATACGATCAGAGCGAATCCGACCCATTCGATCGCTTCGTGAGCCAAAGTTCCGCTGGGCCAGCGCGAAGCTCCAATGAAAACGTAGCCGGTCCCCAACAGTATGGCAACGAGCAGAATAACCTTGCGAAGAATCTGAATCTTGCCATGCTTTGTGTTCTGAATCTTGCCATGCTTTGTGTGGGGCCGGGACTTGGAGACCACTGGTCGCGCCATGGGAAGTGTTCCTGCCCGAGCGTATGGCCACGGTCAAGCCGCGTCATCTTTCGCGTAACGTCGCGGTTGAACGGACTTGGGTGGCACCGATAAAGTGAGGGCGGCACCAATCAGTCATCGAGTACGATGATCCGACGGGAGAACGCGACATGAAAAACGAAAAGCCCGAACTCCTCCTTGCCGGTTCGATGATGCAGTACGTCGAGGACCAGCTCGAGGATATCTTCACCGTGCACCGCCTCGCCAAAGCGGCCAAAGGCGAAGCACTGCTCGCCGAAATCGCTCCGCGCGTACGCGCGATCGCGACTGCCGGCGGCGCCCCCGTCGATGCGGCGTTGATGCAGAAGTTGCCGAAGCTCGAAATCGTCTCGAATTTCGGCGTCGGCTACGACTCCGTCGATGCCAAATGGGCGGGCGCGCACGGCATCGTCGTCACCAATACGCCGGACGTGCTCACCGAGGAGGTCGCCGATACGACGATCGGCCTCTTGATCGCAACGGTGCGGCAGTTGCCGCAGGCCGAGCGCTACCTGCGCGCCGGGAAATGGCTCGAGAAGCCATTTCCGCTGACGGCCGCTACCTTGCGCGACCGCACCATCGGTATCATCGGCATGGGACGGATCGGCAAGGCGATCGCCAAGAGGCTCGAAGCCTTCGGCCTGGCCGTCGTCTATCACAGCCGCCGTCCTACCTCGGGCGTGCCCTGGCGGCATTATCCCGACTTGATCGCCATGGCGCGCGACGTCGACGTGCTGATTGTGATCGTCCCGGGCGGACCCGCGACCAAGAACCTGGTCAACCGTGACGTGCTCGAGGCGCTCGGCCCGAACGGCATTCTCATTAATATCGCCCGCGGTTCGGTCGTCGACGAGACAGCATTGATCGAGGCGCTGCGCTCAAAAAAAATCCTCTCGGCGGGCCTCGATGTTTACGTGGAGGAGCCGCGCGTGCCCAAGGAACTGATCGATATGGATCACATCGTGCTCTTGCCCCATGTCGGTTCCGCCTCAATCCACACCCGCCGCGCCATGGGACAGCTCGTGGTCGACAATCTGAAAGCCTGGGTCGAGGGCAAGGGTCCGCTCACCCCCGTCCCCGAAACACCCTGGCCGCCGAAAGGACGCTGAGCGCCTGCGCACGCGGGTCGCGTGACCCGCAATCGCTGCGCATGCTAGTTTAAATCGTTCTGTAAGCTCTTGGGCCGGGTCCGCTCATGCGTCTTGTCGCCGGTATTCTTCTCGCGCTCTCTGCAATCGCCTCCCAGGCGGCGGGACAGACGCCAGCTCCCGCCGGCAAGCCCGATCCCGCTGAAGTGCGCGCACTCGCCGCCAACTACGAACTCGCCAATGCCGACGGCAACCGAAAATGTCCCATGACGCTGGAGACGAGGCATGCCGGTCCCGGCTTCGCGCTCGCTTATAATCGCAGCCAATGTTCTCAGCTATTCGGTTTTCTGGGCGAGGTCGCGGCCTGGCTTCCCGGCATCGCCGGAGCGATTCTTTTCGTCCGCTCCAATGGCCGCACCGTAGCCGAATTCACTGAAGGCGTCGGCGGCGTCTACGAGGCGATCCGCGAGGGTGACGCGGTCTATTTCCTCGCCAATCTGCAGTTCGTCGATCCCTCCGAGCGCCCGCAGATCACGGACCTGTTCGGCGACTGGAACCTGTCGCGCCCGGGCGCAGCACCGATCTGCCGCATCACGCTCTCCGACGAAGCGACCGGCGAGATGTTCGTGGTGCGGATGCAGCCGGGATGCGATGCCACGGTGGCGCGCTTCGAGCCTGTTTCATGGCGGCTCGATCGCGACGATGTGGTGCTGCTGTCCCCGCGCGGCGATGTGATGCGCTTCGGCCGCCAGGAGGGCGGCGGCTGGGCCAAGGTGCCGGAGACGCCGAGGCCGCTGTTGATGACGCGGCCTGAATAGGTTCCCGCCGCTGCTCGGCGTCACGGAATGAGCCGCAGACCTTTCAGGCTGGCGTGGCCTTCCTTGCCCACGATAATGTGATCGTGGACCTCGATGCCGAGCGGCCGGGCGACGTCGATGATCGACTTGGTCATCTGGATATCGGCGCGCGAAGGCGTGGGATCGCCGGAGGGATGATTGTGAACGAGGAGCAGCGCGGTCGCCGACAGCTCGAGCGCGCGTTTGACCACCTCGCGCGGATAGACCGGGGTATGATCGACGGTGCCGGTCTGTTGCAGCTCGTCGGCGATCAGTTGGTTGCGCTTGTCGAGAAACAACACACGAAACTGCTCCCTGTCGGCGAACGCCATCGCGGCCCGGCAATAATCGATCACCGCCGACCAGGATGACAGCACCGGCCGCCGCTTCAACTCGCCACGGGCGAGACGAAGCGCGGCCGCCTGAACCAGCTTGAGTTCGGTGATCGCCGCCTCGCCCAGCCCCTCCACCTCGGCGAGGCGCGCCGGCGAGGCCGATACCACCTCGGCGAAGGAGCCGAAGCGCGTCATCAGCGCCTTGGAGAGCGGCTTCACGTCGCGGCGCGGCAGCGCGCGGAACAGCACGAGCTCGACCAGCTCATAATCCGCGAGCGCCTCCTCGCCCGCCTCGCGGAAGCGGGCACGCAAGCGCTCGCGATGGCCGTGGTAATGCGGTGATTCCTGGAATCCCGACCCCGGCTTGTCGTTATCGGCAGGCATCGCCATTAGATCCGGAGCCCGTAGGGAGGCTTATGCAGGCCTTTGGGCGACAGCGTGAAAATCTCGACGCCCGCCTCCGTCACCGCGACCGAGTGCTCGAATTGGGCGGAGAGCGAGCGGTCGCGGGTCACCGCCGTCCAACCGTCGGATAGCACCTTCACGTGCGGCCGGCCGAGATTGATCATCGGCTCGACGGTAAAGAACATGCCGGGCCGCAACACCGGCCCCTCGCCGCCATGGCCGATATGGACGACGTTGGGCTCGTCATGGAACAGCCGGCCGACCCCATGGCCGCAAAAATCGCGCACCACGCTCATGTGGTTCGGCTCGACCATGGCCTGAATTGCGGCACCGATGTCGCCGGTGGTCGCTCCCGGCCGGATCGCACAGATACCCGCCATCATTGCCTCGTAGGTGACATCGACCAGCCGCTCGGCGCGGCGTGGGATCTCGCCGACCGTATACATGCGGCTTGAATCGCCGTGCCATCCGTCGAGCACGAGCGTCACGTCGATATTGACGATGTCGCCCTCACGCAGCGGCTTCTCGTTCGGAATGCCGTGACAGACCACGTGATTGATCGAGGTGCAGATCGATTTGCCATAGCCGCGGTACATCAGCGTCGCCGGCAGCGCGCCGTGATCGAGCGCAAACTCCAGGACGAGCCGGTCGAGTTCCAAGGTGGTGACGCCCGGCTGCACATGCTCGACCAGGAGATCGAGCACCTCGGCGACCAGCTGGCCGGCGCGCCGCATGCCGGCAAAACCCTCCGGCCCATGCAGCTTGATCTGCCCGGTCTTGCGCAATGGCGCGGTTGCGGCCTCGACGTAGGTCATTAGGGGCTCCGGTGGATGTCCGAATGTAGGGCATAGAGCCATTGGCGCAAGGCGAAGCCTCAGCCGAGGACCGGGATTGATTTCTCGACTTCAATCCCTTCGGTCGAGAGACGGCAGGCGAGCGCGATCGCCTCGACGCCCGCAACCTGCGACCGGTCGAAGGCTGCCCCATAGCCGGGGTCGATATCGCGGGCGAGTGCCACCCCTTCGGCCGAGCCGATCTGGACCAGAAAGACCATGACGGCGCGCGCACCCCTACCCACTTCGGCGGAGAGTTCCTGAAGATGCTTTGTCCCACGCGCCGTGACCGAATCCGGGAACTCGGCACGGCCCGGCTCGCGCATCATATGGACGTTCTTCACCTCGACGTAACAGGGCGGCCGGCCGTCGTCCTCCAGCAGAATATCGACCCGGCTGGCCTTGCCGTAACGCACCTCGCGGCGCAAGCGCGCGTATCCCGCAAGCTCGCGCACCCGGCCGGCCGCGATCGCCTCGGCGACGATCCGGTTCGGATGGCCCGTATTGACGCCGACAAGCTCGGGGCCGCGGCCGAAATCGACCTCGACCAGCTCCCAGCTATAGCCGAGCTTGCGGTTGGGATTATCCGACTTCGAGAGCCAGACCCGGCTTCCCGGCTCTACCAGCCCGAGCATGGAGCCCGGGTTTGCCACATGCACCGTCGTCTCCGTGCCGTCCGCAAGCACGACATCGGCGAGGAAGCGCTTGTAGCGGCGCTTGAGCATCGCGGGCACGACCGGGGACGGGAAGCGCATGGCAATGATCTTAGGCCGCGATCCCGCCTTCGAGTTCATCCTCGATATGGATTCGGATGATCTCCTCGAAGTTCTCCTCGGCGCGGAATCCGAGGGCGAGCGCGCGGCGGGCATCGAAACGCTCAGGCCAGCCGGAGACGATCCGCTCCACCAACGGATCGGCCTCGCGGCGGATGCGGGATGCGGTCTTCTCGCCGGCAAGGCGCCTGAGCGCCGCGATCTGTTCGGCGACCGTGCAGGACACTCCAGGCATGCTCAAATTGATACGGAGGCCGAGCTGCTCGCGGGTTAGGCCTGCCGCGCGGATGAGAAAGCCGACAGCGGAGCGCGGGCTGGCATGGGTGTGGCGCACCGTCTCCGCTACGGGGAGCACGGCGGTCTCGCCCGCGAGCGGCTCGCGGATGATGCCGGAGAAGAAGCCGGAGGCCGCCTTGTTGGGCTTGCCCGGCCGTACGCATATGGTGGGAAGACGCAAGCCCACGCCGTCGAGAAAGCCGCGGCGGCTGTAGTCGGCGAGCAACATCTCACCCACCGCCTTCTGTGTGCCATAGGAGGTGAGCGGCGTGAGGTGAAAATCGTCCGCAATCGTCTCCGGAAACGGCGCGCCGAATACCGCAATCGAGGAAGTGAAGACAAGCTTCGGTCTGTAGCCATCGCCTGTCTTGCGAATCGCCTCAAGTAGCGCGCGCGTACCGTCGAGATTGACGCGGTAACCTTTTTCGAAATCGGTCTCGGCTTCCCCAGAGACGACCCCGGCGAGATGGAAGATCGCGTCGGGGCGCAAGGCCAATGCCTTTCTCGCCTCGCCCGGCGCCGAAAGATCGGAAACCGCCGCATCGACCTTGCCGGAAAAACCGGCGGGCGAAGCGGACACGACGACATCAGTGAGCGTAAGGCGGTCGATCGGCTTGCCGTTGAGCCCACCGTCCTTAACCAGCCGGGCAACGAGCTTCTGTCCGATCATGCCGGCCGCGCCGGTGACGAGGACGTGCATTCACTTGGCTCCCGCTTCGACTCTTCCCCGCCCGCTAAAGCGCATTGCGGATTTCTTCGAGAGTACGGCGCTGACGCCCTTTGCCATCAAAATTTCCGGGCTCCAGCCATTGCTCGAAGGCCGATCGCACGCTCGGCCATTCGTGATCGAGCAGCGAAAAGAAGGCGGTATCGCGGTTGCGACCTTTGGCAATCTTATGCTGGCGCATGATCCCTTCGAAGGTGAATCCGAAGCGCAGCGCCGCCCGCCGCGAGGCGGCGTTCAGGGCATTGCATTTCCATTCGTAGCGCCGGTAGCCGAGCCGTTCGAAGGCATAGCGCACGAGCAGATATTGCGCCTCGGTCGCGAGCGGGGTGCGCTGCAGTTCGGGCGAATAAACAATGTGACCCACTTCGACGACGCGCATGGCAGGTCGGATCTCCATCAAGGTCGCGATGCCGACGGCACGTCCGGATGAATTCACGACGGCGTAGGAAAAGGGGTCGTCTAACTTTGCACGGTCCGCGACCCAATCGGCAAATTCGGCAGGATTAGCGAAAGGCCCATAGGAGGACATGTAGGTCCAGATTTCGTCATGCCTTTTGACGGCCTCCCACAGATCGGGCGCATGAACCGCGGCAAGCTTTTCGACCCGACCGAAGTGGCCTTCGAGCACGACGGATTCTGGCCGCCTCGCCGGCCCGGTATCGACCGCTGGCCCGATGGGCTGGCCCGTTGACACGCACTCAGGGGCAGTCATGGGGTCTTCCGTCGCGCGTGGTCCTCGCGGAAGAAGCCATTGAGTTCGGCATTTCCCATCACACCCTTGAAACTCTCGAATTTCCCCTGCTCGGTGATCTCGCGCGCCGAATGAACGAATGCATTCCAAGCCACGCGCGAGAGCGTACCGCCCGTGCTGATGCGGCGCACGCCAAGGCCCGTAAGGTCGTTCACGCTGAAGTGGATGGCGGTCGCCATCAGGAAATTCACCGGTTTGGGCGCGACCGCCTGCACCACCGCAGTGACCTCCTCGCGGGTGTTGATGCCAGGCGCATAGAGGCAATCGGCGCCGGCTTCAGCAAAGGCCTTGAGCCGACGGACGGTTTCGGCGAGATCCGGCCGTCCGCGAATAAAACCCTCGCTGCGCGCGGTGAAAATGACGTCGGCGCCCGCCCGGTCGATTGCGGCGCGTGCGGCCCGCACGCGTGCGAGTGCCAGATCGAAATCGTAGAGCGGATTTTGCGGGTCGCCGGTCGAATCCTCGATCGAAAGCCCGGCGACGCCGGTCTCGATGCAGAGTCGCACGCTTTCGGCGAGGCCCGCGGGCTCATGCGCATAGCCGCCCTCGTAGTCGGCATTCACGGGCAAGTCGGTCGCCGCGACGATTTCGCGGATGTGGGCGAGTACCGTGTCGCGCGACAACGCGCCGTCGCGATATCCCATCGCGTGGGCGAAGCCCGAACTCGTGGTCGCGAGCGCCTTGAACCCGAGACCCTGCAGATAGCGCGCGGTACCCACGTTCCAAGGATTGGGGATAACGAAGCAGCCGCGTTCGTGGAGCTGGCGAAAGACGCGGCGCTTCTCGATGATTGTCGACATGTCAGTGATTGTCCCGCGGCACGCCCGCTTGCGCCACACGCTGATATTTGACAGCCGGCTTCAGCACCATGCCATCGGCGAGCTGGTCGACGATCGAGCGCTGGATTTCCTGCCAGGGCGTCTCGCTCTTCGGAAACTTGTAGCCGCCCTGCCGTTCGAGCGCGGCCCGACGGCGCGCCAATTCCTCGCGTGAGATCAAAATATTCGCGGTCCCCTTGTTGAGGTCGATGCGCACGCGGTCGCCGGTCTTCAACAGCGCGAGGCCGCCACCCACTGCCGCCTCCGGCGAAGCATTGAGGATCGAAGGCGAGCCCGATGTGCCCGATTGCCTTCCGTCGCCGATGCAGGGCAACGAAGTCACGCCCTTCTTGATCAGCGCCGCCGGCGGCTGCATGTTCACGACCTCGGCCGCGCCCGGATATCCGATCGGGCCGACACCGCGGATGAACAGTATCGTATTCTCGTCGATCTTGAGGGAAGCATCGTCGATGCGCCGGTGATAATCCTCGCGCCCGTCGAACACGACCGCGCGGCCCTCGAAAACGTTCGGGTGCTTCGGATCCATGAGATAGCGCTTGCGAAACTGATCCGAGATCACACTCGTCTTCATGATCGCAGAATCGAAGAGATTCCCCTTGAGCACTTTGAAACCGGCCTTCTCCTGCATCGGCTTTTTGTAGGGCCGGATCACGTCCAGATCCCCGATCTTCGCCCGTTTGACGTTCTCGCCGATGGCCTTGCCGTTGACGGTGAGCGCGCCGGCGTGAATGCGGCCGTGCTTCATCAGCTCGTTCATCACCGCCGGCAGACCCCCGGCGCGATAAAATTCCTCGCCGAGATATTTGCCCGCCGGCTGCATATTGACGAGGAGCGGTACGTCGTAGCCGAACTTCTCCCAGTCCTCGACCTCCAATCTCACGCCGATGTGGCGCGCGATGGCGTTGATGTGGATCGGCGCATTGGTGGAGCCGCCGATGGCGGAATTCACCACGATCGCATTCTCGAACGCCTTGCGCGTAAGGATATCGGAGGGTTTCAGGTCCTCGCGCACCATCTCGACGATACGAACGCCGGTATGGAAGGAAATCTCGGCGCGTTCGCGGTAAGGCGCCGGGATCGCGGCACAGCCGGGCAGCGACATGCCGAGCGCTTCCGCGAGCGC
>JAUSIF010000274.1 GCA_030648135.1 Xanthobacteraceae bacterium | reverse complement strand
TGCGGCTCGCGCGCTAACTTATTAATCTGGCGCATGATCTTATCGGCGATCCGCCTACGCTCTGCGAGCTATGGCGGACATACTGTCAAAGACCCGCCGAAGCCTTGGCGAAGGCGGGATCGGTTCCCACTTCGCCGGATCATGCGCTAGGAACCTAAATTCCCTTGGGAGAAATCCCCTGCGGGTTCAAGTCCTTCCGTCCGCACCATCGCGCGCTGATGAATTCATGTCGTCATCTGGGGAATGTCAGTTTTCGGGGATCGAACCACCCACCGAGCGGTAATTAACCATAAATAAATCATAAATCGAGAAACTAGGACTTTACGCTCTCCATACTCTCCCTGCGGGAACGACATGTTCCGAGTTCTCACCTGTCTCACGGTTGAGCACGACTGGCGGCTCGTCGTTGTCGCGGGCTTGGTTTGCTTTGGAGCAAGCTTTTGCGCTGTCAGTATTTTCCATCGTGCATGCAGGTCGCAAGGACGGGTGCGCGCAGCGTGGATTTTGATCGCTGGTACTGCGGCCGGATTTGGCATTTGGGCGACGCACTTTATTGCGATGCTGGCCTACGACCCCGGCGTTGGGATTGCGTACGACGTCGGCCTGACGGCGCTGTCCTTCGTGGTGGCGGTGGCGGTCACCTGCGGCGGTCTCAGCGTTGCCGTTTACCGCCCCACTCGATGGGTCGCGCCTCTTGGGGGCGGTATCGTGGGCGCCGGCGTTGCCTCGATGCATTACCTCGGAATGTGGGCCGTCGAATTGCCGGGCCGCGTGACTTGGTCCCTGGATCTGGTGTTGGCTTCGATCGCGCTTGGCATCATTTTCGGGGCTGCTGCGCTTGCGATCGCAGTGCACCGCGACAGCCTGCTCGGCACATGCGTCGCCGCGCTTACCCTCACGCTTGCGATCGTTTTACTTCACTTCGTCGGGATGGGCGCAGTTGTGATCGTTCCCGATCCGACGCGCGTCATCCACGCATTCTCCTACGCGCCGGTGACGCTCGCATTGGCCATCGCAAATGCGGCCTTGGCGGTATTGGGCATGAGCATCATTGCCGCAATGATGGACCGTCATCTCCGCGACAAAAATCTGCAATTGAATGTCGCCCTCAACAACATGTTGCAGGGCCTGTGCATGTTTGATTCGAAGAAACGGTTAGTTGTCTGCAATGACCGTTATGCCGAGTTGTACCGTCTGCCACCGGAGTTATTGAAAGCCGGGACGCCACATGATGCCATCATAGCGCATCGCGTCTTGAATGGCATCTTAGCAGGCGGGAAAAGCGATGTCGCCGTCGACCAAAAGCTCATGGCTTTGGGTAAGATGTCGATCGACACATCCTCGAGTCGGATCGACGAACTCGCTGATGGGCGCCTGATCTGCGTCACCCGGCAACCGATGGTGGGAGGCGGTTGGGTCGCAACGCACCAGGACATTACCGAGCGGCATCGGTTCGAGCAGCAACGCGACGACATGACGGCTAAGGAAACTCGGCGTGCGTCGATCGATACCGCTATCTCGACTTTCCGTGAGCGAGTCGAAAGCGTGCTCAAGACCGTGAGCGACAGCACAAGCGCGATGAAGTCGACTGCGACCGACCTGTTCCGTTCGTCCGAGCAAACATCAGAGCGCGCCAGTGGAATGGTGCAGGCATCGCACGAGACCTCGATTAACGTCGAGAATGCTGCGGTCGCAACAAATGAAATGTCGGGCTCGGTCACGGAGATTAGCCGGCAAGTTGGCCAAACCACCGAGGTAGTGCGTGGTGCCGTGAGCAAAGCCAAGGCAACGAACGATGCGTTCGTCGGGCTCGCGCAAGCGGCGCAGAAGATTGGCGATGTCGTCAAGCTGATCCAGAAAATTGCCGGGCACACGAACCTCCTCGCCCTCAACGCGACCATTGAAGCGGCGCGGGCCGGAGACGCAGGACGGGGCTTCGCCGTCGTCGCTTCCGAAGTGAAATCGCTCGCAGTGCAAACCGCCAAAGCAACCGATGAGATTTCTGGTCAGATTTTAGCAGTGCAAGCATCAACCAGGGGTGCGGTTGAGGCAATCCGAAGCATTGAGGAATGCATGGGCGAGATCAGCATGTATACGTCTGCCGTCGCTGCTTCAATCGAGCAACAGAGTGCGACAACCGGCCATATTTCCAGCAACGTTGCGAACGCCGCACAGGAAACGAACAAGGTCGTCGCGATGCTCGACGAAGTCGCCGGTGCCGCGGTCGCGACGCGCACGTCGGCGGAGATTGTGCTGACCGCCTCGCAAGCGGTCGAGAGCGCGGTCGGAAACATGCGGGGCGAAGTCGAAAGTTTCCTGCACGATGTTGCGGTCTGACGACAGACATCGTCTCCGCCTCCAAGCGTCAACTTGCCTAGAGCCTTATTCGCTTTGATGGAATCAGAGTCGGGCTCTAGCTTTTTGTTTGAGCATGATCTTTTTCCGACCTTCCTTCGCCCGCCGAAGCGGGCTTCGCGAAGGCGGGAAACTGGTTCCCACCCCCGGATCAAGTCCGGGGGCAGGCTTTTTTCGGGATCATGCTCTAAGGATCACACCGTGGAATAGACGTCGAAGGTGGTCGACGAGGAGATTTGTCAGTTCAGCAGCGCTGCCGGTAAAAAATTGAGCGTGTGGAGATGACCGATTGTGGCACCTAACGGACGATCGGCAAAATGACTCGCTACCGCTCATACCAGCCCGGCAAATCCGATCGCCGCCGCCGCCGCCAGCGCCCACAGCGGATTGATCCGGCTGCCATAGGCGATCCCCGCCGTCGCCGCCGTGATCGCGACCGCGACCAGGCTGCGGTCGGCGGCGCGCGCCAACAGAAAAGCGCTCGCGGCGATCAGGCCCACCGTCACCGGCACCAAGCCGGCCTGGGTGGCGATGCGCCAGGGCGCGTCCTTGAAGCGCCGCCAGGCGTGCGCGACGGCGAAAGTCAAGACGCACGACGGCCCGCACAGCGCGGCGGTCGCGATCAGCGCGCCGGTCCAGCCCGCGATCTGCCAGCCGATCAGCGTCACGAACAAGACGTTCGGGCCGGGCGCCGCCTGCGCGATCGCGAACAGATCGGCGAATTGCTGGTCGGTGAGCCAATGGGCGACCTCGACCGTCTGCCGGTGCAGTTCCGGCACGATCGTGTTGACGCCGCCGACCGCGACCAGCGACAACAGCATGAGCTGAATCGCGAAGGCGCCGATGCCGCTCTCGCCCTTCACTTGAGCCTCCACCAGGCGAGCGCGACGCTCATGGGCGCCAACACCAGCACCGCCCAATAGAGCGGAAGGCGCAAGATCCCGACCGCGGCGAAGGCCGCGAGCGCGAACAAGAGCGCCGGAATCTCGCGCTCGCGCACCAGCGGTGCCGCGAGCTTCGCCGCCATGGCGACGATCAATCCCGCCGCCGCCGCGGCGAGGCCGGCGAGCGCGCCGCGCAGCGCCTCGAGCTCGCCATAGCGCGCATAGAGCGCGCCGCACGCCATCATGATCACGACCGGCACGGCCACGAGGCCGAGGAAGGCCGCGACCGCGCCCATGAGACCCTGAAAGCGCGCGCCGACGATGACCGAAAGATTGACGATGTTCGGGCCGGGCACGAACTGGCAGAGCGCCAGCACCTCGGCGAATTCCTGCTCGCCCATCCAGCGGCGCTGTTCCACCAGCATGCGCCGCGCCCACGGCAGCACGCCGCCGAAGCCCGACAGCGACACGCCGAGAAAGGCGGTGAATAATTCGGAGAGTTCGGGAGCCTTTGGCTGGGCAGGATCGAGGGCGGCCGATTCGGACATCAAGGGATCATAGCGACCGGCGCGGCCGGCCGACAGGGATAGGGGCGCGTAGTCCCCATCCCGCGCATGGCCCGGCGATCAAAGCTCACTTCCGTTCGGCCCTGAGCTTCGCCCAATATTCCAGCCGCTTCTTGATCTCGCGCTCGAAGCCGCGCTCGACCGGCTCATAGAAGGTTTTGCGCCCGAGCTGCTCCGGGAAATAATCCTGGCCGGAGAATGCTTCCTCTGCGTCGTGATCCTAGTCGTAGCCCGACCCATAGCCCTCTACTTGCATGAGCTTGGTCGGCGCGTTGAGGATGTGTTTCGGCGGCACCAGCGAGCCCGCCTCCTTCGCGGTCTTCATGGCGCGGCCGTAAGCGACATAGGCGGCGTTCGAT
>JAUSIF010000153.1 GCA_030648135.1 Xanthobacteraceae bacterium | reverse complement strand
ATCACCGAGGCATCGGGAACCAAGCGCAGCAGCCGCGAGAGCGGAAGCAAAAGATCGGAGCGGTCGGGCGTGTGGGGAGAGGGGGCGAGCAGCCGGAGCGCCTCGCGTGCCTCACCGGGGCGCAAGAGCGAGACGTCTTTCGCCGGTGAAGCGGACGATAGCAGAGCCACGCCGCGGCCTTCCGCTTCGGCCCGGCCGAGAATCGCCTCGACGGTGGCGAGCCGGTCGCGCCAACTCGCGGCCGCCGCCCAGCCCGAATCCAGGATCAGGACCATGGGGCCTGACTGCTGCGTGCCCGCCGGCTGCGGATTCCACACCGGTCCGGCCGCCGCGATGATGACGAGCGCGGCGAGCAGCAGGCGCAAAGCCGTGAGCCACCAAGGCGTGCGCGCGGGCGTTTCCTCCTTGGGCGCGATCTCGAACAGGAGCCGCGTCGGCGGGAAGGCGATTTGTCGCGGCCGCGGCGGCACCAGACGCAACAGCCACCACAGCACCGGCAACGCGATGAGCGCGATCAGCAGGAGCGGGGAGGTGAAGCCGAGCGGCAGCCCTGCGATCATGCGGCAGCCTCTGCCACCGTCGCCGCGATCAGGTTACGCCGCCGGTGCGCGAGCGCGTCGCGCTCGGAGCCCATGCGGGCATGGAGCGCGAGCAGAAGCCCGCTCGCCGGGCGATCGGTGCGATGCACGGCAAGGCTCCAGTCGCGCCGCGCGGTTTCCGCGCGGATCGCATCGCGATGACGCGCGACGCGATCGGTATAGTCGGCCGCCCACGCCTCGGCACGGCCGACGGTGATCGTGCCGGCGCCCTCCGGTTCCAGGAACTCGATGCGTCCGGAATAGGGGAAGGTCTCCTCGGCGGGATCGACGATCTGGACGACGTGGCCGCCGGCGCCGCCGAGCGAAAGGCTCGCGATCGTGCCGACCACTTGCGGCGTCGGACTCCACAGATCGCCCAACAGCACGACTTCATCGCGCGGCCCGGGCGTGAAGGCGGGCGGCAAGCTTTGCGGCATTCCCGCGGCATGGACGATCGCCTCGGCCATGCGCTCGATCACCGCGCGGCTCGCGGTCGGCCGCATCGTGCCGGGGATGCCGACGCGTTCACCGCCGCGCACCAAGAGTTCGCCCAGCGCGAAGGCGAGGACGAGCGCGCGGTCGCGTTTGGTCAGCCGCGACGGCTGCGAGGAAAACACCATGGAGGGCGAGCGATCGGGCCAGATCCAGATGGTGTGCACGGCTTCCCATTCGCGCTCGCGCACATAGAGCAGGTCATCGCGCGCCGAGCGGCGCCAGTCGACGCGGCTGGCGGGCTCGCCGCCGATGAAGCGCCGATATTGCCAGAAGTTTTCTCCCGGTCCGGCGCGGCGGCGGCCATGCAGCCCGTGGAACACCGAGGCCGCGACCCGCCGCGCCTCCAATACGAGCCGCGGCACGGAGGCGACCAGCTGCGCCGCATCGTATGCGGCCGAGCGGACCGCGCCTTCGTCCGTCCGCGTCGCGACCGGGTCGGAACTCATTGGCTCACCCGAGCCGGGCCTTGAGGCGGCCGATGACGGCCTCGATGGTCTCGCCGTCGGCGCGTGCGGCGAAGGTGAGCGCCATGCGGTGCTTGAGCACGGGCTCGGCCAGCGCCAGCACGTCGTCGATCGAAGGCGCCAGCCGCCCGTCGAGCAACGCGCGGGCGCGCACGGCGAGCATCAGGGCTTGGCTCGCGCGCGGGCTCGGGCCCCAGGCGATGTGCTTGGAAGGATCGCTGGCATCGGCGGCGGGGCGCGCCGAGCGTACGAGATTGAGGATCGCCTCGACCACCGACTGTCCGACCGGGATGCGGCGGACGAGGCGTTGCGCCGTGAGCAGATCCTCGGCGGTCATGGCCAGCTTCGGCTTGGTTTCTTCCACGCCGGTCGTGTCGAACAGAATACGCCGCTCGGCTTCGCGGTCGGGATAGCCGACGTCGATCTCCATCAGAAACCGGTCGAGCTGCGCCTCCGGCAGCGGATAGGTGCCCTCCTGCTCGAGCGGGTTCTGGGTCGAGAGCACATGGAACGGCTTCGGCAAATCGTGACGCGTGCCGGCGATGGTGACGTGATATTCTTGCATCGCCTGTAAGAGCGCCGATTGGGTGCGCGGGCTGGCGCGATTGATCTCGTCGGCGAGCAGGAGTTGGGCAAACACCGGGCCTTTGATGAAACGGAAAGCGCGCTTGCCGGCGGTGCTTTCCTC
This sequence comes from Xanthobacteraceae bacterium, assembly GCA_030648135.1. Lineage (GTDB taxonomy): Bacteria > Pseudomonadota > Alphaproteobacteria > Rhizobiales > Xanthobacteraceae > JAUSIF01. The sequence goes on along the minus strand of JAUSIF010000153.1, from coordinate 2,325 downwards.
CAGCACTTCCGAGCCCAGGATGTCGGAAGGCATCAAATCCGGAGTGAACTGGATGCGCCGTGCCTCCAGACCGAGCACCGTGCCCATGGTATCGACGAGCTTGGTCTTGGCCAGGCCGGGCACGCCGATGAGCAGCGCGTGGCCGCCGGCGAGCACGGTGATCAGCGCCCGCTCGACCACCTCGTCCTGGCCGAAGATCACGGCCCCGATGGCGGCACGGGCCGTCCGCACGCTGGCGGCGGTCGACTCGGCCGCGCGAACGATCGCCTTATCGAGGCTTTCCAAGCTTTCAGTCTTTGCGGTCGCCATCCGGTCCTCCGCTCGGGTCAGGGGTGGGGTCGGCCTGGGCTGCCGACTCAATCAAATCACGCACGATCCGTGCCCACGAAACCCCGCGACTCGGCCGCAATCAAGGCAAATCCTGCTTCCGGCGCGAGCTTACGCTATCCTGGCAAAGCGTCGATCCGGGCCCGCCGGTCCGATCACGGGTTTGCGAGCCGTATGGGGCTGGAGGAAACATGAACCAAGGCCGGTCTGCAGGGCTCGATACGCTCGCCGCGGCGGTCGTCCGCGGCCGCGAGCCGCCGCCCGTACAGCTGTGGAATCCGCCCTTCTGCGGCGATCTCGACATACGAATCGCATTCGACGGCAGCTGGCATTATCTCGGCACCCCCATCGGCCGGCCGGCGCTGGTGCGCCTGTTCGCCTCGGTGCTCAAGCGCGAGGGCGAGCGCTATTTCCTGGTGACGCCGGTCGAGAAGGTCGGCATTAAGGTGGACGATGTGCCCTTTCTCGCCGTCGCGCTCGAGGTCGAGGGCGAGGGACCCGGGCGCACCCTCGTGTTCCGCACCAATGTGGACGATATCGTGCGCTGCGACGCCGAACATCCCCTCCGCTTCGAGCCCGAGGCCGCAACCCAAGGCTTGCGGCCCTATCTCCATGTCCGACGCGAGCTGTGGGCGCGGCTGACCCGCGCGCTGTACTTTGATCTTGTCGCCCTCGGCGAGATTCGCGAGGTCGAAGGCAAGCGCCAGTTCGGGGTGGCTTCGGCGGGGTTGTTCTTTGCGATGACGCCCGCCGAGGCACTGGCAGGATCAAGATGAGCAGCCTCAGATCACGAGCCGCACCCGCTCCGCTGTCCGAGCCGGTACAGGCTTTCGTCCGGCGCGCCCGCGAACGGCTTGCATCCGCGCCGTCGCAGGAGAAGCCCAATCCTGCCGTTGTTCCGCTCCGCGGCGACCACGAGCTCACGCCGGAACTCGCGAACGTCGCCCTCCCGGCCGCGGTGCTAATCCCGGTGGTGGCGCGCGAACAGCCGACCATCTTGTTCACGCAACGCACCGCGGCGCTGCCGGTGCATGCCGGCCAGATCGCTTTTCCCGGCGGCAAGATGCATCCCGAGGATGCCGACCCGCTGGCGACCGCATTGCGGGAAGCCGAAGAAGAGATCGGTCTGGCGCGCCGCTTCGCCGATCCGCTCGGCTATCTCGACACCTATCTCACCCGCACCGGTTTTCACATCGTGCCGGTGGTGGCGCTGATCGCGCCGGCCTTCGAGCTTTCCCTCAACCGCGGCGAGGTAGACGAGGTTTTCGAGGTTCCGCTCGGCTTTCTGATGGCGCCGGAGAACCACGCCCGCCATAGCCGCGAATTGAACGGGGTGCGCCGCAGCTTCTATGCGATGCCCTATGGCGAGCGTTATATTTGGGGCGTGACCGCGGGGATTCTCCGCGATCTCTACGAACGGCTGTATCGCTGATGGCCCGCACGATCCTGATCGAAACACTGTTGTTCCTCGCGCCGTTCGCGATCTACGCGGTCGTGCTGTCCGCGACCCAGCGGGACGCGCGCGAGAGCGAGCACTGGCCGGCGCGCATGTTGGCCTCGCTCGCGATCGCGGGCGGATTGCTGGTGATCGGCGGGCTGATCTGGTTCGCGCATTTCGGCGGTGCGCCGCCGAGCGGGACCTACGTGCCGGCGCATATCGAGGATGGCCGGCTGGTGCCGGGCCGCATTAAATGAGCGGCGAAGAAGACAATTTCGTCTTCACACCCGAACGCGCGCCCTGGCTCGGCTGCGGACCGCTCAGCCGCCTTCTCGCCGTGTTGGACGCCAAAGGCGAAGAGGCGCGCGTGGTGGGCGGCGCGGTGCGCAACACGTTGTTGGGTCTGGCGCCCGGCGACGTCGACCTGGCGACCACCGCGCTGCCGGAAGTGGTGGTGCGGCGCGCGGGCGATGCCGGCTTCCACGCCGTGCCGACCGGGATCGAGCACGGCACGGTGACGGTGGTCGTGGACAAGGTGCCGTTCGAGGTCACGACGCTCC
>JAUSIF010000126.1 GCA_030648135.1 Xanthobacteraceae bacterium | reverse complement strand
CAATATAGCGCTGGCGGAGAAAGGTGCAAGGGGAAAGGCGCAAACGGCGCATGAAAGGGGGATTGGAATCACAGTTACGACCCAGTGTTTTCAGGCTTTCTAACCGATTTTTCAGCATTCGGGCCGTAATATTTACCTAATCAGTTTATCGCCGGCCGGGTCAAATTCACGATCTCGGGGACTGCAAATGGTTGCTCGCGAATCCCTGATCCTCAAACTCGAGGATGCGATTCAATGCGGTTCGAGCGGCAAATGCGCCGAGACGCTCCGGCGTGTCACCGACCTGTTCATCAAACGCGCGTACCAGCTCAACAACGAGCATATCGCGCTGTTCGACGATATCATCGGACGGTTAGCCGCCGAGATAGAGACCAAAGCACGCGCCGAACTGGCCCACCGGCTCGCTCCGATCGACAACGCGCCGGTCAAGGTGATTCACGGTCTCGCCCGCGACGACGAAATCACTGTCGCCGCGCCCGTACTGGTCCGTTCCAAACGGCTCGGCGAGAGCGATCTCGTCGATATCGCCAAGACCAAGGGCCAGGCTCACCTGCTCGCCATTTCCAGCCGTCGTCAGCTCGGGGAGGCCGTGACCGATGTACTGGTAAATCGCGGCGACGGCGACGTGTTGTTCAACGTCGCTTCGAACTCCAGTGCCAACTTCTCGGAGGGCAGCTTTGCGACCCTCGTCGAGCGTGCAGAAAAGGATGGGAGTCTCGCCACACGGGTCGGCGAGCGGACCGATATCCCGCCGCAGCTGTTTCACAAGCTGATCGTTCAGGCGAGCGAGCTGGTGCAAAACCGCCTGCTGATCACGGCGACGCCTGAAATGCGAACCGAAATCCAGCGCGTACTCGCCAAGGTCTCGCACGAGCTCAGTCCCGATACTCCCGCACCTCACAATTTTGTGGCGGCGCAGCGGCTCATGCTCATGCTGCACCACGCCGGTACGCTCGGCGAAGCGGAACTGCACGATCTCGCGAAATCCAAGCGATACGAGGAGACGGCCGCTGCTCTTTCCCTTCTCTGCGCGATGCCGATCGACGTCGTCGACTGGCTAATGAACGGAGATCGGATCGAGCCGTTGCTGATTCTCTGCAAAGCTGCCGGTTTCGAATGGTTGACAGCGCGCGCCGTCATTCTGGTCCGCCAGGGTGTCCGCAGAACCTCGGCCAAGGAGGTCGCGGATAGCTGCGATGACTTTACCAAGCTCTCATATTCGACCGCGCGCCGCGTAGTTCGCTTCTGGCAGGGCCGCGAAGCGGAATTCAGGGAAGCCGGCTGATCGCCACGTTCGCGCCTTCGCTAGCGCATGATCCGGCGAAGTGGAATCCGGTTCGCCGATAAGATCATGCGCCAGATTAATGAGTTAGCGCGCGAACCGCAGATAAGTTTACGCAATCTGCGCAAGCTTGATTGCGACGCAAAACCGGTACCCACCTTTGCTGATCGCGCGCTAGATCCGTCGGAAGATCAGATAGCAAGGCGCACGGCCCTGTAGCGCTGCCTTCGCCTCATAGCGGGTGCCGGGAAAGCCTTGCCATGGCCTACGCCAATCGTCGGCGCGTTCCGCCGTCCAGGCGAATGCGGGCGAACGGATCAAATGCAGGAGCGACCATTCGGCGTAATCCGGCACGTCGGTTGCGAATCGCAATGCTCCCCCCTTCGCGAGGATGCGGGCGAAGCGTGCGACCATCTCGTCGGAAACGAAGCGGCGCTTCCAGTGCCGGCGCTTCGGCCACGGGTCGGGATAGAGCAGGTCGATACGCGCAATCGCGCCGTCGGGGAGCCATTCGATCACGTCGAGCGCGTCTCCGTGATGGAGTCGCACGTTGCGGAGTTCCATCGCGTCGATCGAGACGAGAGCCTTGGCCATGCCGTTGACGAATGGCTCGCAACCAAGCAAGCCGATCTCCGGATTGGCCTGCGCCTCGAGCACCAGATGCTCGCCGCCGCCAAAGCCGATTTCGAGCGCGACACACTCGACCGCTACGGGAAACAAGGTTCGTAGATCTGCCGGCGCCGGCTTGGAAAGATCGAGTGCGAGCTTCGGCAGCAGATTTGACAGGAGATCGGCTTGCCGCGGACGCAACTTGTGGCCCTTGCGCCGGCCATAGAAGGCGCCGCGGCGATTCTCGCCCTCACTGCGAATATTAGACATGACGCCGGCCTCGAGCGGCGCACGGGACCAGCCCCGCCGCCTCGTGCTCAGGTCAGAACACAGCCGAAAGACTTCTCGCAAGGGTAGCCGGAAACGGTCAAGTTCACAGGGAAATTAGGACTGAAATTGCGCCGGTTGGCCAATCAGCGCTTCGGGTCCTGTTCGGAGGCGATCGCCTCCACCAGATCGACGATACGCCGGCGCACCTTCGGGTCGCTCACTTTCATGAACGCCTTGGTCAAAGAGAGCCCATCGGAGGTGGCGAGGAAATCCGAGACATAAGCCGGTGAAGGCGATTCCCCGAGACCCTTGGCCGCGCCTTCAGGAATGGGCGCGCCCTCGAAGAAAAACGCCACCGGCACGCCGAGCACGATCGAGATCTGGTGCAGGCGGCTTGCGCCGATGCGGTTCGTTCCCTTCTCGTATTTTTGAATCTGTTGAAAGGTGATCCCGAGCTGATCGCCGAGCTTCTCCTGGCTCATGCTGATCATCATACGACGCATGCGCACGCGGCTGCCGACGTGCCTGTCGATCGGGTTCGGGGACTTTTTATTTATCTTATTCATGTCAAACTCCAATACATCACCAATATACCTATCCTGAATCACATTCACAACAACAGCGGTCGCAAGCACTTGGCCTGCGACCAGTGCGCGCATAGTAGCTTTGGTTAAGGGACGAACGGATCAGCTGGAGCGCTTGTTCGATCGGCGAACAACCAGGGCAATGACAGCAAATAATGCCGCGATCAGAAAGGCCGGTCCGTCGCCGAAACGAGCATACGGCGTGGCTTCGATCGACTTCGGCAAGCTCGAGTCGATCACGCCGTCCCGTCCCAACGGCAATGCGCGCACGATGCGGCCGAGCGGATCGACGACGGCGGAAATGCCATTGTTCGCCGCGCGAACAAGCGGCAGTCCTTCCTCGATCGTACGCAAACGTGATTGCGCGAAATGTTGATGTGGGCCTGGCGTGTTACCAAACCAAGCGTCATTGGTCACGTTGAGGAGCCAAGCGGGACGGCTGCCCTCGGGCAACACCTGACCTGGAAAAATCACCTCGTAGCAGATGAGCGGGGCAGCCGGCGGCAGACGAGGAATCGCAAGCGCCCTGCGGCCCGATCCGGGCGTGAAGCCCCCGCGAACGCGGGTGAGCTGCTCGAAACCCAATCGTTCGAGGAAATTTTGCAACGGCAGGAACTCGCCGAACGGGACGAGATGCACCTTGTCGTAGGTCGCAAGGATCGCTCCGTCGTCGCCGATGACGCGAATGCTGTTATAATATTTGGCTTCGCCTTCTCCCTTACCTGGCTCATCGACGCGCGCTGCGCCGGTCACGAGAACGACTCCCGGCGGCAGCAGATCGGCGATACGCGCGAGCGCGTCGGCCTCGCGCTCGAGGAAGAACGGAAAGGCCGATTCGGGCCAGAACAAATGCGTCACATCGCGCACGCCCTGCGTATCGGGACCGGTCGCGCGGTCGCTCATCGAAACATAGCGGTCCATCACCGCCTGTTTGGCGGAGGTCCGGAACTTCTCGTCCTGCGGTAGGTTGGGTTGCATGATCCTGAGCCGCACGCCTTCGACCATGCCGACTTCGATCGTTGCGAGACGATGCGCACCGAAGAGAGCGAGCGCCCCGAGCACGAACACGGCGAGGAGCGGAGCGAACCACGGCCGTCGCGTCGCCTCGTGCCCGTCGGCGAGCACCGCTGGACTTGCGAGCGTCACCAGCGTGAGTAGCGTGAGGCCCCAGAGACCGACGAACGCGGCTGCCTGTGCGATCGCAGGCATCGAGGCGAGCGCATAGCCGAAGCTGTTCCAGGGGAAACCGTTGAGTACATGGCCGCGCAGCCAATCGGCGGCGCCAAGCCCGACGGCGAAAGCAAACAGACGGCTCGGCCCCGGCGTCCACATGAGGCGGGCGATCGCCGTGCCGAGGGCGGTGAAGAGTGCGAGCCCGGCCGGGATCGCGATCACCGCGAACGGCAAGAGCCAGCCGAATTCATCGGCTTCGACCAACAAGGCCATGCCGATCCAATAAAGACCGGCGAAAAAATAGCCGAAGCCGAACCACCAACCGGTGGCAAAGGCCGTGCGCAATCCTGCCACTCCCGCGCCGGCGCCGTCGATGAGCCAGATCAGGACAGGAAATGTAAGCGCGAGCAGCGGCCAGAGATCGTAGGGCGCCATGGCGAAAGCCGACAAGGCTCCGGCGCAGAGCGCGATGAGCCGTCGCCGCCAGCCCCAGGCCAGCACCACGCGATGAGCCAACGCCGCGAGCTTCACCGTGCGCGATCCGGCTTCAGGAAGAAGGCTCGTCGGCGGAGCGTGTCGTGCGCGCGGCCGCCTCGGGCAAGGCCGCCGGCAAGGACGGCGCCACCGTCAGCCCGTCCTCCGTCTGACGCCGGCGTGCTTCGCGTCTCGGCGGTCCAGGCGGGCGGCGATAAATGCGCAGACGCTTAACCCGCCGGGGGTCGGCATCGAGCACCTCGATCTCGAAATCATCCGGACCCGCGAGGATCTCGCCGCGCACCGGCACGCGTCCGACAAGCATGACCAGAAGGCCGCCGAGCGTATCGACTTCCTCGACTGCATCGCCGGCGGCGAAGACGGCACCGATCTTTTCAGCCGCCTCGTCGAGGCTCGCCCGTGCGTCGGCGACGAAACTGCCGTCGCCCTGCGCTACGATGCGCGCGGCCTCAGTGTCGTGCTCGTCCTCGATGTCGCCGACGATCTGTTCGACGATGTCCTCCATCGAGACCAGGCCATCGCTGCCGCCGTATTCGTCGATCACGAGCGCCAAATGGATGCGCGTCGTCTGCATTTTCACCAATAGATCGATCGCCGGCATCGACGGCGGCGCGAACAGAATACGGCGGACGATCTGGGTTGCCGAGAGCGGCTCGGTGAGATCGACCGATCTGGGATCGAGGTCGGCGGGCAAGGGTTTGTCGCGGCGGGCGTTCAGTTCCGGAGCGATCATCGCTCGCCCGGTCAGGTAAGCGACCAAATCGCGGATGTGCACCATACCGGTCGGGTCATCCAGCGTGTCGTCATAAACAACGAGTCGCGAATGCCCGGCACTGGCGTACACCCGCAGAAGATCGCCGATCGGAATGTCCTTGTGCACGGCGACGATGTCGGCACGCGGCACCATGAGATCGCCGATCCGCCGCTGCTCCAGCTCCAGGATATTCTGCAGCATGGTGCGCTCGGCCGGCGAGAACTCGGTTTTTCCTCCTTCGCCTTCGGCCAACACCTCGGCGAGGTCGGTTCTGAGCGAACCGGAGCGTAAGCCGACGATCACCTTGAGGCGGTCGAGCCAACTCTCACCCGACTGCTGCGAATCAAGCGCCGGCTCGGCGGGTCGATTCTCGCCGCTGATCGGTGGGGGAGGGCTCGAAGCATCGCGTGAATTCATGCCGGTTGTTTCCGTCGTCGATTGCCAAGCGCGTAAGGATCCGGAACTCCTAACCGGGCCAGGATAGCGCGCTCGCGCTCCTCCATCGCTTCGGTCTCCTCGTCGCGCTCATGATCGAAGCCGAGAAGATGCAGTACGCCGTGCACGGCAAGATGCGAGAGATGATGATTTGCCGACTTTCCCATGGCAGCAGCCTCGCGCATCACCGTTTCGAAGGCGAGCACCAGATCGCCGAGCAAACGAGGACCCGTCGCGGGACCCGCCGGTACCGGGAAGGAAAGGACGTTGGTCGCCTCGTCGGCGCCGCGCCACGCACGATTGAGTGCACGGATGTGGGCGTCGTCGGTGAGCACGACGCCGAGTTCGGTTTCCGCGAGCCCCGCATCGGCAATCGCCTCCTCGATCGCGCGACGCAGCGTCACCTTCGCATCGGGAAGGTTTATCCAGGCAGGCGCCTCGACGGCGATCTCGATCTCGATTGTCACGGGCGCGGCTCCTTGCGTTTTTTTCTCTTTGCCGCGGTGGAAGCGTCATAGGCGGTGACGATGCGCGAGACCAGCTCATGACGCACCACGTCCGCGGCGGTGAAAGCGCAATGAGCGACGTCCTCGAGCGCGGACAGCAAGCCCACGGCCTCGTCGAGACCCGAGGTCTCTCCCGCCGGCAAATCGACCTGGCTCGGATCGCCGGTGACGATCATGCGCGAGTGCTCGCCCAAGCGGGTGAGAAACATCTTCATTTGCCTCGACGTCGTATTCTGCGCCTCGTCGAGAATGACGGCGGCGTTCGAAAGCGTGCGCCCGCGCATGAAGGCGAGCGGCGCGATCTCGATCTCTCCCGCCTGTAACGAGCGTTCGACCATGGCACGATCCATCAGGTCGTAGAATGCGTCGTAGATCGGGCGTAAGTAAGGATCGACTTTCTCGCGCATGTCGCCGGGTAGGAATCCGAGCCGTTCTCCGGCCTCTACCGCCGGGCGCGACAAGACGATGCGATCGACCTCGCGCCGCTCGAACAAATGCACGGCATGGGCGACGGCGAGCCAAGTCTTGCCGGTTCCGGCAGGCCCGGTCGCAAACACGAGGGTATGACGCTTGAGCGCACGCAAATAAGCATCCTGACCAGACGTGCGCGCACGCACGTGGCACTTGCGCAGGCGGATTTGCTCGAACCCCGTACGCTCGACGGAGGAATCGACCTTGAGCAAGGAGGCCTGGGCCACCACCTGCCGGATCGCGCCTTCGACGTCGCCGGCAGTCAGTTCATGCCCGCCGCGCAGTTGCTCGTAGAGCGTCTCGAGTGCGAATCTTGCCTGCTCGCAGGCTTCGCGCCGGCCTTCGATAGTGACATGGTTGCCGCGCTGGTCGGCGACGACGCCGAGCCGGCGCTCGACCAGCGCGAGGTTCTCGCCATAGCGGCCGAACAGGCTCGATGCGAGCTGATTGTCGTCGAAGGCGACGACGATCTGCGCCGGGCTGTCGCCATTCTGCTTCCAGGGCGCTTTGCGTCCGATGTCCGGTCCGGGCTGGCGCAATCAAGCACCTCCTGCCGCGGCAAGAACGGCCGGCCGCAGCACATGCGGCCGCACGGGCGAGATCAGCTCGGCGGAGAGGCTGGGCCCCACTTCGACGATGCGCACGGGCGCAATGGTACCGATGAGATCGGCCGGCGCCGTCACCTGCACGGGCTGGACATAAGGAGAGCGGCCGACGAGAAGACCGGCGATCCTTCCCGGTTTTTCGAATAATACATCGAGCGTGTCACCGAGATAGGCGGCATTGAACTTCCGCTGGTGGGCGTCGATCAGCGCTTGCAGGCGCAAAAGACGCTCGGCTTTTACCGCATCGGGCACCTGACTCATGGTTGCGGCCGGCGTGCCGGGGCGCGGGCTGTATTTGAAAGTATAGGCTTGCGCAAAGCCGACCCGCTCGACGAGGTCGAGGGTCGCGCTGAAGTCCTCCTCGGTCTCGCCCGGGAAGCCGACGATGAAATCCGAGGAAATCGCGATATCGGGACGAACAACGCGCACGCGCTCGATAATCGACAGATATTCATCGCGGCCGTGGCGGCGGTTCATCGCTTCTAATACGCGGTCGGAGCCCGACTGCACCGGCAGATGCAGATTGGGCATGAGCTTCGGCAGATCGCGGTGCGCCGCGATCAGGTCCTCGCGCATGTCGCGCGGATGACTGGTAGTGTAGCGCAGCCGCGCGATGCCCTCGAGTTCGGCAAGACGTTCAAGCAGTCCGGCGAGGCTCGAGCTCGTCCCGTCGGGCTTGAGCCCATGATAGGCGTTCACGTTCTGCCCGATCAGCGTCACCTCGCGCACGCCCGCCTCGGCGAGAAGTGCCACCTCCGCGACGATCTTCTCGACCGGTCGTGAGACTTCCACGCCGCGCGTATAAGGTACGACGCAAAACGTGCAGAACTTGTCGCAGCCTTCCTGCACGGTGACGAACGCGGTGACTCCGCGTGCACGGGTGGCAACGCGGCTCGGCGGCGCGAGATGTTCGAACTTGTCCTCGACGGGAAACTCGGTGTCGATGACCGTCTCGCCCTGTTGCGCACGGGCCACGAGCTCGGGCAAGCGATGGATGCTCTGCGGACCTATGACGAGATCGACGACCGGAGCGCGGCGCACGATCTCGGTGCCTTCGGCCTGGGCGACACAGCCCGTGACCGCGACGAGCATGCGTTTCCCGTCTCCGGCCGCCTTCTCCTTCAAGCGGCGGAGGCGGCCGAGCTCGGAATAGACCTTCTCGGCCGCCGTTTCGCGGATGTGGCAGGTATTGAGGACAAGAACATCGGCTTCATCCGGCCGGTCGGTCTCCACATAGCCCTCGCGCGCCATGGCATCCGCCATACGATGGGAATCGTAGACGTTCATCTGGCAGCCGAAGGACTTGACGTAGAGCTTGCGGGTTTTGCTCATCGCGCCGTTGGGGCCGGGGATGGCTCCGCCCGTAATGGTTGTATCTGGACCGTGGCTCACCCGGTGATCCGTTGTTCTTGCCCTTTTTACCGGGTTTTGGCCGGGAAGGGAACGGGCCCGGGGAGCTGTTCCAGCCGGCCCGCCAGCGCCGCCGACGTCATCCGGCGCACCGCGGCCTCGGTCGAACGGGCGAGCGCCTTGCGATCCATGTCGGGTTCCACCTTGAACGGAAGGCCGAAGGAAACGGTCACGTCGATCGCGCCTTCGCGCAGCACCCGGGCGAGGTGGGGCAATAGATCGATATCGCCATAATAGGCCACGAACGAACGATGCTGGCGTCCCATCGGCAGGCCGTGCAGCCGGGTATAGGCGATCGAGACCGGCTGCACGTAGCCGCGGCCATGTTCTCCGAGCGCCTCACGCAAAGCGCCCAAGAGCGCCGACCGGAACGGCATCACACGGTTGCCGTCACTGGAGGTGCCTTCGCCGAACAACACGACCGGATCACCCTCGGCGAGTCGTGCAGCGATCCTGCGATTGACGTGTCCGGTGGCGTGCCGTTTCGAGCGATCGACGAAGATCGAACGTTGCAGCTTCGCGAACAGGCCGAACAGCGGCCAGCGCGCGATTTCGCTCTTGGCGATGAAAGCGAGCGGCGTGATCGAACTCAGCACCGGAATGTCGAGCCACGAAGCGTGATTCGAGACGAACAAGAGCGGACGCTCCAAAGCCGGCGCGCCGTGAACGGTGACGCGAACGCTCAATAGCGCGAGACAGGTGCGATGGAAGAGCCAGGGTACCCAGCGCCGCAACGGCAAACGCAAGCGCAAGGCCAACCACTGAATCGGTATCCCGACGATCGTGAAGACCGCGACCACCACCAAGATTAAAACGGAACGGAACATCGCCGCTCAGGACTTCTCTTTGTCGGCCGGTACCGCATAAAGCTCGAGCCGGTGACCGACGAGCTTATAGCCGAGCTTGCGGGCGATTTCCTCCTGCTGCCGCTCGATCTCCTCGGAGCGGAACTCCGTCACCTCGCCGGTGCGCAGGTTGATCAAATGGTCATGATGCTCTTCCGGCACTTGCTCGTAGCGCGCGCGGCCGGCACCGAAATCATGGCGTTCGATGATACCGGCGTCTTCGAACAGACGGACCGTACGATAAACGGTCGAGATCG
>JAUSIF010000117.1 GCA_030648135.1 Xanthobacteraceae bacterium | reverse complement strand
GCCAGACGCTGGCCGGCGCCATGCGTTTTTCATCGACCGAGCTCGGCGAACTCGAATCGCGCATCGCCTCGGCCGCCGAACGGGGGCTCGGTCTCGAACTCGCGATTTTCGATCGATTGGTCGAGACGGTACTCGATGCCGCGAAAATTCTCGAAGCGGTGGCCGATGCGCTCGCCCGCATCGATGTCGCCGCCGCTCTCGCCGAGCTCGCCGAGGCGGAGAACTGGACGCGGCCGCTGGTTGATTCCTCGCTCGCCTTCCTCGTCGAAGGCGGCCGGCATCCGGTGGTCGAGGAAGCCTTGCGCCGCGACGGCGGTCCGTTCGTCGCCAACGATTGCGATCTTTCGCCGCCCAAGGGCGAGAAGACGGGACGCATCTGGCTGCTGACCGGTCCGAACATGGCGGGCAAATCGACGTTTCTCCGTCAGAACGCGCTCATCGCCATTCTCGCGCAAATGGGCTCGTATGTGCCGGCGCGGCGCGCGCATATCGGCGTGGTCGATCGTCTGTTCTCGCGCGTGGGCGCCGCCGACGATCTCGCGCGCGGGCGCTCGACCTTCATGGTGGAGATGGTGGAGACCGCCGCGATCCTGCATCAGGCGGGAAGCCGCTCGCTGGTCATCCTCGACGAAATCGGCCGCGGCACCGCCACCTTCGACGGGCTGTCGATCGCCTGGGCGACGCTCGAGCATCTGCACGAGAACAATGGCTGTCGGACGCTGTTCGCGACCCACTTCCACGAATTGACGGCGCTCTCGGCGAAGCTCAGGCGGCTGCTGAACGCGATCGTGCGGGTCAAGGAATTCCAGGGCGAGGTCATCTTCCTGCACGAAGTGGCACCCGGCGTCGCCGATTGTTCCTATGGCGTTCAGGTGGCGAAGCTCGCGGGGCTGCCCGCGCCGGTGATCGAGCGCGCGCGTGTGGTGCTTGCCGAGCTCGAGGCCTCCGACCGCTCAGCACCTGCGCGCAGGCTGATCGACGATTTGCCGCTCTTCACCGCGACCCGCCGGAGCGGTCCGCCGCCCGCCGACCCGCTGCACGAGGCGCTCGATGCGGTGGACCCCGATGCGCTCACGCCCAAGGAAGCGCTCGAGGCGCTCTATCGGCTGAAGGCGTTGCGGAAAGAAGGAAAGAAGTGACGAAGAGTCCGCACCGCAGGACGAATATTCCGCGATGTGTTACATCCCTTTGCCAAGCGCCTGAATAGTAAATACCGGATCGGCTATTCGGGAATGAGCAAGGTCGCCGCTCCCATGCCGCAGTCTTCGACCCGCCGCCGCCGGCCGCAATCCGCGCCCGCGGACTTGCTCGATTCCGTGAGCGTCCGCGCCGAGCTTGCGGCGCTCGCAACCAAGCACAAGGGCAACGAGGCGGAATTGCGTGCGGCGCTGGCGAGCCGGCTCAAGCGCGCGCTGCAGGACGGCAGAGCGCTGGCCGAGAAATTGCTGCTCGCGGAAGGCGCCGGGCGCGTCTGCGCCGAGCGGCTGTCGCGACAAATGGACGCGATCATCACGCTCGCCTTCGAAGTCGCCGCCGGCGCGCTCTATCGCTCCGACAATCCTTCCTCGAGCGAGCGCATGGCGATCGTCGCGGTCGGCGGCTACGGCCGCGGCATGTTGGCACCCGGCTCCGACATCGATCTCCTGTTCCTGCTGCCCTACAAGCAGACCGCCTGGGGCGAGAGTGTCGCCGAGGCGGTTCTCTATGCGTTATGGGACATGGGCCTGAAGGTCGGCCATGCGACGCGCTCGATCGACGAGTGCATCCGTCAGGCCCGCGCCGACATCACCATTCGCACCACGATTTTGGAGGCCCGCCATCTCGTCGGCGACCGTAAGCTGTTCGACGAGCTGGCGAGCCGTTTCGACCGCGACATCGTAAAAGGCACGGCGGCCGAATTCGTGGCGGCGAAGCTCGCCGAGCGCGACGAGCGCCACCGTCGCGGCGGCCAGTCGCGCTAACTGGTCGAGCCCAACGTCAAGGACGGCAAGGGCGGCCTGCGCGATCTGCACACGCTGTTCTGGATCGCAAAATACGTCTACCGCGTGCGCGAGACCGACGAGTTGGTGAAGCAGGGCGTCTTCAGCAAGGCCGAACTTCTACTGTTCCGCCGCTGCGAGAATTTTCTGTGGGCGGTGCGCTGCAATTTGCACTTTCTCGCCGGCCGCGCCGAGGAGCGCCTCTCGTTCGACCTGCAGCGCGAAATGGCGGAGCGGCTCGGCTATACCGAGCATCCGGGCATGCGCGACGTCGAGCGCTTCATGAAGCACTACTTCCTCGTCGCCAAGGACGTCGGCGATTTGACCGGCATCGTCTGCGCCACGCTCGAGCATGACGAGGCCATCCCCGTGCCGCGGCTCACCCGCGTCGTGGCGCACCTCACCCGGCGCAAACGCCGGCCGATCAAGGACCACCCCGACTTCGTCATCGACTACGACCGCATCAATATCGCCGACGATGAAGCTTTCGAACGCGACCCGGTGAACCTGATCCGCCTGTTCCATCTCGCCGATCGCCACTATCTCGAACTGCATCCCGACGCTCTGCGGCTGGCGCGCCGGTCGTTGCAGCTTATCGATAAAGATTTGCGCGAGGATAAGGAGGCGAACCGCCTGTTCCGCGACATCCTCGCCTCGCGCAATGCGCCCGAGATCGTGCTGCGGCGGATGAACGAGACCGGCGTGCTCGGCCATTTCGTCACTGAATTCGGCCGCGTCGTCGCCATGATGCAGTTCAACCTCTATCACCACTATACGGTGGACGAGCATCTCATCCGCTGCATCGGCGTGCTCGCCGATATCGAGCGCGGCACCAATCCCGAATTCGGGCTCGCCAACGAATTGATGAAGGGGACTAAAAATCGCGACCTCTTGTATGTCGCTCTCTTTTTGCATGATATCGCCAAGGGCCGGCTCGAGGATCATTCGATCGCCGGTGCCAAGATCGCGCGCCGCTTCTGCCCGCGTCTCGGTTTCAGCGCGGCGGAGACCGAGACCGTCGGCTGGCTGGTGGAAAAACATCTGGTCATGTCCATGGTCGCGCAGTCGCGCGATCTCGCCGACCGCAAGACCATCGAGGACTTCGCCGCGGTGGTGCAGAGTCTCGACCGCATGAAGCTCCTGTTGGTGCTGACCACCGCCGATATCCGCGCCGTCGGTCCGGGCGTGTGGAACGGCTGGAAGGCGCAGCTCATCCGCAATCTCTATTACGAGACCGAGCCGTCGGTGACCGGCGGCTTCTCGGAGGTGAACCGCACGCAGCGCGTCGAGCTGGCGCAAGCCGAGTTCAAGTTGGCGCTTTCCGACTGGGACGCGGACGCGCTGAAGCGTTATGTCGCCCGCCATTATTCGCCCTACTGGCTCAGGGTCGATCTCGAGCACAAGATCGAGCACGCGCGCTTTCTCAAGGCGGCCGGGAAAAGCGGCCGCACGCTCGCCACCGCGACGCGTTTGGATGGCGGACGCGGCATCACCGAGCTCACCATTCTTGCCCCCGACCATCCGCGCCTGCTTTCCATCATTGCCGGCGCCTGCGCGGTGGCGGGAGGAAACATCGTCGATGCGCAGATCTTCACCACCACGGATGGGCTGGCGCTCGACACCATCT
>JAUSIF010000114.1 GCA_030648135.1 Xanthobacteraceae bacterium | reverse complement strand
TGCTGTGCGCCTTCGTCACCGCATGGATCGGGGTAAGACTGGGATGGCTGGGAAAATAATTTCAGAATCGCGCCTAAGAGGAGAGGTCGTGGTATCGGCTTGACGTGCATCTCGCCAAGTTCCACACTGATTGGCTCGTCGACCGGAACGCCGCCACCCTGCGCGGCTTGGCGACATGATTTTCTATTATGGCGAGGCAGGCATGCAGGAGTCCCACACCAGCGAACTTCCTACAGGCACAACTGCTTCGGGAAGATCTAAAGACACGCAGCCCGCCAAGCTTCACACTGAGCGCTTCGTCGACCGGAACGCCGCCGCCCTGGCGCGGCTTGGCGACATGATTTTCTATTATGCCGAGCTAGGCATGCAGGAGTTCCGCACCAGCGAGCTTCTCACCGACATACTTGCTTCGGGAGGATTCGAAGTCGAACGCAATCTGTCGGGTTTCCCGACTGGATTCATGGCGCGCTACGGCAACGGCGATCCGGTAATCGCGCTGCACTGCGAGTTCGATGCCAACCCCGGCAATTCCCAGGTGCCGGGCCGCGCCGAACGCGCCGAGATCGTCCCCGGTGCGCCCGGGCATTGCGAGGGCCATAACGTCAACGCGGCCGTGACCATCACCGCGGCGCTGGCGATCAGGTCGGCTTTGAAGTCGTTCGGGATTCCGGGCACCTTGAAAGTGTTCGGAGCTCCGGCCGAAGAGCAGCTTATCAGCCGGCCATATTTTGTGCGGGACGGTCATTTCGACGATGTCGACATTGCGTTTCATGCTCACATCAGGGACGTGTTTCGCACCGAGTATGGGCTGGTCCAGGTCGGATTGATGTCGGTGCAGTTCACCTTCCTCGGGATGGCGGCGCATGCGGCGACGTCGCCGTGGGAAGGGCGGGACGCGCTCGACGCCGCCGTCCTCATGGATGTCGGCATGGCGCAGTTCCGCGAGCACATGTGGCCCGGCACGTCCGCGCATCGCGTCTTCACCGAGGGCGGCACGCAGCCCAATGTCATTCCGGCGCGCGCCACCTGCTGGTGGTTTTTCCGCGACAGTAGTCCGGAGGGCGTCCGCCGGCTGTTCGAGCAAGGCGAGCGCATCGCGCGCGGTGCAGCGATGATGGCGAATTGTGAGGTCGAGACCAATATCATGTCGGGCGTTTGGCCGGTCCGCTGCAACGAAACAATCGCCAAGGTGATCCAGCGCAACATCGAGGCGATCGGCATGCCGGTTTGGACCGCCGAGGAACAGGACTTCGCCCGCGCCCTCCAGACCAATGCCGGCCAGAAAGTGATCGGCTTGCGCGACGCGCCGGCGCCGCTGCTTGGTCCGAGCGAGCCGATAGCGGCCTCGAACGATTGCGGCGACGTGTCATGGGTCGTGCCGATGGGGCGAATCTGGTTCCCGAGCAACATTCCGAATGCGGCATTTCACCACTGGTCTGCCGGCGCGGCGCTCACGACATCGATCGCGCATAAAGGGGGGCTTGCCGGCACCAAGGCGCTGGCCGCCTCGGCGCTCGATTTCCTCATGTCGGCCGACGCCGTCGAGGAGGCTTGGCGCACGTTCCGCATCGAGATCGAGGGCAGCGAGTTCCGGTCATTGCTGCCCGCCACGCAGAAGCCGCCCGTGGAGCTGAACCGGGCCTTGATGGAGCGGTATCGTCCGCTGATGGAGCCGCACTATCTTCAGGGACGCCCTGAGTTCGTCTTGTCCGAGATGGCCTGACGATGATTGCACTGCTGAATCCGTTGCTTTGTGAACACCGGTTCCCATAGAGTTTCGGGCCAAACAAGAGGAACAACGCTATGCCGACTTCTGCCTTTACTCATTCGCTGCAATCCCTCGTGCTCGGCCGCCGGTCTATCATGGCCGCCGGTGTCGTCGCCCTGCTCGCGCTCTGCGCATGTCCGGTCGCCGCGCAGGAATATCCGGCCAAAACCATCCGGGTGGTGGTGCCGTTTCCGGCCGGCGGCGGTACCGACGTAATCACGCGCATCCTGATCCAGAAGCTGGGCGACGCGCTCAAGAAACCGGTGATCGTCGACAACATCGCCGGCGCCTCCGGTGCGATCGGCCATGAAGCGGTCGCGCGCGCGAGCGCCGATGGCTACACCCTGCTGATGGCAACCGGCAGCACAATTGCAGCCAACCCGGTGGTCAGCAAGGTGCCCTGGGACCCGGTGAAGGATTTCACGCCGATCGCGATGCTCGTGGTCGATCCGTTGCCGCTGGTTCTCAATCCGTCGGTGCCGGCGAAGAACGTCCAGGAGCTGATCGCTCTCGCCAAGCAGAAGCCGGGCGGGCTCACCATGGCGTCGTTCGGCACCGGCTCCGTTCCGCATCTTGCCGGCGAGCTTTTCAACATCCAAGCCGGCACCAAGATGCTGCATGTGCCCTACAAGGGCGGAGCGCAGGCGATGAGCGACCTGATCGCGGGTCACGTCTCGCTGATGTTCAACACCATGGGTGCCGTGAGCGGACCGCTTGCGGCCGGCAAAATCCGCGCCATCGCGGTCGGGGCACCGCAACGCAACTCCGCGATACCGGACGTGCCGACCGTAAAGGAATCCGGCTTGCCGGATTTCGAAGCCACGAGCTGGGTCGGCCTCTTCGGTCCGGCGAAGCTTCCGCAGCCGATCGTGACGCGGCTATCGAAGGAGTTGGCGGCGGTCCTGAAGCTGCCCGAGGTGAAGGAGCGCATGGCCAAGATGGGCTCCGATATCGCCAGCGGCACGCCGGAGGAACTCGCCGACTTTCTTGATCGAGACCTCAAGCGCTGGGGCAAGCTCGTGCGCGAGGGCAATATCCGCGCCGATTGACGCCGCGGCGCATGACCGAACTCTGGAAGCTCACAGCGCGCGAGGCGGTTGCAATGCTGCGCCGCCGCGAGGTGAGTCCGCTCGAGCTCATCGACGCAGCCGAGGGGCGCATCGGGGCAGTCGATCCCCTGGTCAACGCGCTGCCGACACGCTGCTTCGAACGCGCGCGCGCGCATGCGCAACGCATTATGGCTTCTGGCGCGCCGCGCAATACCGAAGCCGGATACCTCTATGGCCTGCCGATCGTGGTGAAGGACCTTAGCGCGGTCGAAGGCGTTCGCTGGACCGAAGGTTCGCGGGTATACGCGCACCGAGTGGCCGCGCGCTCAGACATCGTCGTCGAAACGCTGGAGGCAAACGGCGCTATCGTAATCGCCAAATCGAACACGCCCGAATTCGGCGCCGGCGGCAACACCGTCAACGAGGTCTTCGGTGCAACGCTCAATCCGTGGGACACGCGGCTCACGAGCGGCGGCTCTTCTGGCGGATCGGCGGTTGCGCTCGCCACGGGCGAATCATGGCTCGCCACCGGAACCGACATGGCCGGCTCGATCCGTTATCCGAGCGCGTTCTGCTCGGTAGTTGGGTTGCGGCCCAGCCCCGGGCGCGTTGCACATGGCCCGCGAAATCTGTGCTTCAGTACCTTCTCAGTCGATGGCCCGATGGCGCGCAACGTGGCCGACGTCGCGCTGATGCTCGACGCCATGGTCGGTGCGCACCCCGAAGATCCGCTTTCGCTTGCACGACCCGCGATTCCCTATTCCAGCGCAGTCGCTGATGCGCTGCGTGAACCGCGCAAGGGGCTGCGCGTTGCATGGAGCCCCGATCTGGGCGTGGCACCGCTAGACCCAGAAGTAAGGCGCATTTGTAGCGAAGCCGTGCGCAGCTTCGAGCGCGCCGGGGCGACGCTCGCCGAAGACTGCCCCGACATGCGCGAGGCGAATACGGCCTTCTATGTGCTCCGAAACATGTAGCGCGTCGGCGGCGCAGGGGCGCTACTCGGCGAGCATCGAGACAAACTCAGCCCCGAGGTCATTCACTACACCGAGAAAGGACTCTCGCAGTCGGCAAGCGAGATCGGACGAGCCGAGACTATGCGCGGTGTGATGTTCCACCGCATGCTGGC
>JAUSIF010000111.1 GCA_030648135.1 Xanthobacteraceae bacterium | reverse complement strand
CTCACTCCTTTTGCGCGTCCCTTTTAGACGGGTCCGGCGGCGCTGTCAGCGTGCTGATGGCGAACGCCGGGCGCTCGCCTTGGCGCCGGCGGCCTTTTTCTCGCGTCCGAAGGAATCGAGCGCGGCCGCAACCACCGCCTCGGACGTGATCCCGAAATGGGCATAAAGGTCTTGGTAGGGGGCGCTGGCGCCGAAGCCGCTCATGCCCACGAAGGCGCCGTCGGTGCCGATGATGGCGTCCCAGCCCATGCGGACCGCGGCTTCGACCGCAAGGCGCACCGGCGCATCGCCGATGACCGCATACCGGTATTGCGCGGGCTGCATGAAGAAAAGCTCGAAACAGGGCACCGAAACGACCCGCGTCGGCACGCCTTTCTTCTCCAGTTGTTCCTGCGCGGCGAGGCAGAGCGAGACCTCCGAGCCCGAGGCGAACAGCGAGACCTCGGCCTTGGCGCTCGCCGGCGCAAGCTCGTAGGCGCCGCGGGCCGAGAGATTCTCCTCGACGAAGCGTTTGCGCATGGCCGGCAGGTTCTGGCGCGTGAGCGCGAGCACGCTCGGGCCGTCCGCATGCTGGAGCGCGAGCTGCCAGCATTCGGCGGTTTCGGTGAGATCGGCCGGGCGCAAAAGATAGAGGTTCGGAATGGCGCGCAGCGCCGCCAGATGCTCGACCGGCTGATGCGTGGGTCCGTCCTCGCCGAGACCGATCGAGTCGTGGGTCATCACGTGGATCACGCGCTTGCCCATGAGGGCGGCGAGCCGGAGCGCCGGCCGGCAATAATCGGAGAACACGAGAAAGGTCCCCGAATAGGGGATGATACCGCCGTGCAACGCCATGCCGTTCATGGCCGCGGCCATCAGGTGCTCGCGCACGCCCCAATGCACGAAGCGGCCCTTGAATTCGCCCGGCGCGATCACGGTCATGTTCTTCGTCTTGGTATTATTCGAGCCGGTGAGATCGGCCGATCCGCCGATCATCTCGGGAAGCGCCTCGACCAGCGCCTCGAGTGAAACTTCGGAGGCCTTGCGGGTCGCAATCTCTTCCGGTTTCTCGATCGCCTGTTCCTTGACCGCGCGAACCGCCGTGGCGAGCGAAACGGGAAGTTTCCCGGCGACGCGCCGCTCGAACTCGGCGCGGGTCGCCGCATCGAGCGCCGCCACGCGCTCGCCCCACGCCTTGCGCGTACCCTGCGAGCGCGCGCCCGCCTTGCGCCATAGATCGATCACGTCCGCCGGAATTTCGAACGGCGGATAATTCCACCCCAGCCGGGCGCGCACGCCCTTGATTTCCTCGGCTCCGAGCGGAGAGCCGTGCGCCTTCTCGCTATTGGCCTTGCTCGGCGCACCAAAGCCGATGGTGGTGCGGCAGGCAATCAGCGTGGGCCGATCGGATTTCCGCGCCGCTTCGATCGCGACCCCAATCGCGTCGGGATCGTGGCCGTCGATCCGGCTCGCGTTCCAGCCCGAAGCCTTCACGCGCGCGACCTGATCGGTCGAATCCGCGAGCGACAGCTTGCCGTCGATGGTGATGCCGTTGTCGTCGAACAGCACGATCAGCTTCGCCAGCCGCAGGTGACCGGCGAGCGCGATCGCCTCCTGGCTGATGCCCTCCATGAAGTCGCCATCGGAGGCCAGCACGTATGTATGGTGATCGACGATGGCATCGCCGAAGCGCGCGGCCATGATCCGCTCGGCGAGCGCCATGCCGACCGCGTTCGCAAGCCCCTGGCCGAGCGGTCCGGTCGTAGTCTCGATCCCGGTCGCGTGGCCATATTCGGGATGGCCCGCGGTCTTGGAGCCCAACTGGCGGAAGCGCTTGATCTCGGCGATGGTCATGTCGGCATAGCCGAGCAGATGCAGGACCGCGTAGAGCAGCATCGAGCCGTGTCCGGCCGAGAGCACGAAGCGGTCGCGATCCGGCCAGGCCGGATCGGCCGGGTCGAACTTCAAGAATCTTGTGAATAGAACGGTGGCGATGTCGGCCGCGCCCATGGGCAGGCCGGGATGCCCCGATTTCGCCATCTCGACCGCGTCCATGGCGAGCGCGCGAATGGCATTGGCCATGCGGTCGTGAGTGTCGCGGCCCATGCTCCGGTCTCGCGGTGGCCGATGGTCGACGGACAGGGATCGATGCCTTGATTGATCCGCGGAATGATCCGTGCAGGACCGCGCCGCCGCTCGTCGGGCGGCGAGAGATAACACTTGCTGCCCCACTGTCAACGGCGTGGAGCTTCCTGATTGACGGCGGCATCGGGGCACCGCTTTACTGTGCGTTTAGTCGGTAGTGAGATTCGCAATGCGGCAGGCAGGAGACGAATCGTCGCTCGAACGGGCGAGACGTCGGCTGAACGCCGCCGTCGATACGCTCGAGGCCGCGATCAACCGCCGCCACGAAGAACAGCCCAAGCGCGATGCGCTGGAGGCGCAGATCCAGGCATTCGGCAGCGACCGCTCCAAGCTCGCCGCCGAGCTCGATCATGTGCGCGCCCGCTCGGGTGATCTGGAGGCCGCCAATCGCGAAGTCTCACGCCGGCTCGAGTATGCCGTCGACACCATCCGCGCCGTGTTGGCGGCGCATGAGCGCTGAGTTCGGAGGACCGCCCGATGGCACAGGTGAGTTTGACGATCAACGGACGCGTCTACCGCATGTCCTGCGACGACGGGAAAGAGGAGCATCTGGTCCGTCTCGCCCGCGATCTCGACGCGCGTATCGGGCAATTGCGCGAAGCCTTCGGCGAGATCGGCGATACCCGTCTGACGGTGATGGCGGCGCTCATGGTCGCCGACGAGCTGGCCGAGGCGCGCGGCCAGATGCGCACGGCCGAACAGGAGATCGAGGGCCTGAATGAGGCCCGGCTCGCCGCCTCCGAGCGAATCGAGGCGAACGAGCGCGCCGTTGCCGAGGCGATCGAGAGCGTCGCCGAGCGCATCGAACGGCTCGCCCACGGCCTCAACGGCCGTCCCGGGCCGGGAGTGGCGCTCGGCTGAATATCCACCTAGATTGACGGCGCGGGGCTGCGGGGTGCGTGGAGACAGTATTCCCGGGGCCTTATCGATCCTGAAGGGAGCTGTCCCTGTCCTCGCCCCTGGGCTTGGGCATATGGCGCCCACCTACCTCGTAGGTTTCCCGGGATCGAAGTCTCGACGGCCATTGCGGCTCCGCACTGAAATCTTCCTGGTCGGGACGGCCAGGCGTTCCGATCCGGTCTGATGAATTCCTCCGCTTCCATTCTCGCGACCAAGGCCGGACTGCGTGCCGCGGCACTCGCGCGCCGCGACGCTCTGGCGCCGGACCTGCGCGCCGCCGCGGCCGAGGCGATCGCGGCCCGGCCGCTCCCTGTGGCTGTTTCACGGGGAACCGTGGTTTCCGGTTTCATGCCGATCCGGAGCGAAATCAATTCGCTCCCGCTGTTGCGCCGCTTCGCCGAAGCGGGCGCGAGCCTCGCGCTGCCCGCGATCACCGGGCGGGAAAAACCCTTGCGCTTTCGCGCCTGGAGCTTCGGCGAGCCGCTCGCGCGCGGCCAATGGGGCATTCGCGAGCCGGCGCCGGATGCGCCCGAAATCCAGCCCGATATCGTTTTGGTCCCGCTCGCCGCCTTCGACCGGCATGGCTACCGCATCGGCTATGGCGCGGGCTATTACGACAAGAGCCTGATGGCGCTTCGCGCCCTTAAAGCCGTCGTCGCGATCGGGCTCGGCTACGCCGCCCAGGAAATTCCCGAGGTGCCGGTGCTTCCCCACGACGCCCGGCTCGATCTCGTGCTAACGGAGCGCGAGGTGATCGATTTGCGGAGCGTGAGCTGATGCGTCTCCTCTTTCTCGGCGATGTGGTCGGCCGCTCGGGACGCAGCATCGTCAGCGAGCGCCTGCCGCGGCTGATCGCCGACTGGAAGCTCGATTTCGTCGCCATCAACGGCGAGAACGCCGCCCACGGCTTCGGCATCACCGAGGCGATCTATCAGGAGCTGGTCGATGCCGGTGCCGACGTCATCACGCTCGGCAATCATGCCTGGGACCAGCGCGAGGCGCTCGTCTTTATCGAGCGCGCGCCAAAGCTCATCCGCCCACTCAATTATCCGGCCGGAACGCCGGGCAAGGGTTCGAGCGTTACCAAGGCCAAAAACGGCGCGCGCGTGCTGGTGGTCAATCTCATGGGCCGCGTCTTCATGGACGCGCTCGACGATCCCTTTGCCGCCATCGAGCGCGAGCTCAGCGCCTGCCCGCTCGGCAAGGGCTGCGACGCCGCCGTGGTGGACATCCATGCCG
>JAUSIF010000108.1 GCA_030648135.1 Xanthobacteraceae bacterium | reverse complement strand
CCGGTCAATCATCTTGGCCGCCCCCTGTCGGCGGAAGGCTACGATCAGCTTCCGCTTCGACCTAGTTTTCATGCGGCGAACACGGTACCCAACGAGAAGCCGGGTATTCGGCGGCTGAGAACCGGCCGGTCCGTCACTGTCGCTTAGCCGAGAACCGCCTCCCCGACGGTTTGCGGCGTCATCTGCGTATTCATCGAAACACCGGAGCGAGGACCTGCGCTTATGCCGCGCAGTCTCCCCGCCCCGGGCGATCGAGTTACGCGGTCAGCTGGCGCTGCCCGCGATCTTCCACTTGTCGTTCCAGGCCTTGTGCTCTTTCAGGAATTTGGCCATGCCCGGATGCACCGGAATGTCCGGATTGGCGTTGATGCCGGCGACCTGCATGCCGATGAAGTCCTTGGCCATCGGCGTGAAGCCCGGATCGATTTTCGCAAGCTCGTCCTTTTTCTTGTAGAACGCGTTCAACAATTTATAGACGATGTCCTCCGAGATGTTCGTTCCCACATTGTAGCCGAACAGGATCGGCACGCCCTTGAGGATCTTGGGACCGACGTCCTTGGTGAATACGTCCTTCGCTTCGACATCGACGACCGCAAGGCCGGCCGCTTTCAGCTTCGCGATCTCATCCGGGCAAGGATTGATGACCCGGATATCCATGCGGATCTCGGTTTCCTTCCAGTACGGCGCAAGCGAGCGGCCGGCGGTGGTGTAGGTGGCCGAGGCGACGACCGTGCCCGCCAGCAGCGCGTCCGAATTCGATTTGGTATCGATCTGGACGTGCTTGAACTGGTAGCCGAGCGCCTTGTAGATGCGCACCCAGTTGTGCCAGTTTTGGAATCCGGCGGTTGTGTAGAACACCGGCTTGCCGCTCAGATCCTTCCAGCACTTGATCTTCTCCGCTTCCTTGACCGTCGCGGCCATCATCGATTCCATCGGATAGGCGTACCAGGAATGCACGATCTTCGGCTTGACCGGGGTGTAATTCTGGAAGCCGGCTTCGGCCTTATAGAGCTGGGTCATGCCGATGTCGGCCGTGTAGGCGATCTCGCCGTCGCCATTCATCACCGCCTTCATGCCGACGGTGGGTGACGTATAGGGTTGGACGGTGACGGTGTATTCGCCGCCGAGCGCTTCCTCGATGACCTTTACCAAGGAGGCGGCGATCTTGTAGCCGTAGGAATCCACGCTCGACGTCGCCAAGCGGAGCGACTTGCGCTCCTCCGTGGCGGCCGGCTGCAGCGCCGAAACGGCGAGCACGGCCGCGATGGCCGTCGCCGATGCGGCAAAAGTGTAGAGTTTCCTCATCTTGGACATAGTTGTCTCCCGTTACTTTCTGTTCGTTGTGCCCGGAGCCTGCCGCAAGAAAACGCCACGGCGCCGCGTCAGGACTTTGCTCGCCGGCAGGTGCCACGGCGCACGCCGGGACAGGCCGACTCCTGAAAGATAAACCATGCGCGTGCCGTTATTATTCAAGACTGCACGGATCATCCGACTGCACTAAGCCCCGACGAATAGGCCTTTTCTGGTCTTCGGCACACTATAGTCGTGCCCCAATAGAGCCTCCCCGACAGAACCATGTCAACGGCTGAAGCGCCATTATTCCTAACGCCAAGGGCCGAAACACGCATTTCTGAACGAGCCAGACGGTCATTGGGGCGGTGCTTCGTGTTCGCCGCGGCGGTGGCGGGTAAAGTACTATGCCTCATGGTTGTGCACCGCGTCGCTTGAACAGCTTGCGCAGGCGCCCTTCCACACAGCGTCCCTTGCGTAGAAAGGTCGCATTGGCGATCTCGGCCAGGCACAAATTGGCATAAACCTGTTCCTTGCCGGTTCGCACATCGAGCGCGCAAACCCTGAGGCCTTCGACCGCACAGGCGGGCTTGGCAATGCACTTGCCGGGGTGCAGCACGCGCGCGCCCGCGATCATGGCCTGACAGGCGTTGCCGTAGTCGCCGCGCCTGCCGGCTTCATTGACCGCGCACACCCATTCGATCTCCTGGCTACAGACTTCGGGACAGGTGCCGGCGGCGATGACCATCGCACCCGCTTTGTCTGCGGCACATCGATTCAAAAACACGCGATTGTCCCCGCCCTTGCGCCCGCACACCGGCAGTTCGGCGGGCGGGCAATCCGCGCTCGAACAGGAACCGCGGGCGATCACCGCGGCGCCGTCGGCCTGGGCCAGGCAGGTGTTGGTATAGGTGGTGAGCACGCCGAGACTCGTCCGCGTGCAGACCGGTTCATAGAGCAAGGGGCAGAGCACCGGCCGCTTCTTGGGAAGTTTGACGGCCGCGCCGGCCGCGGACGGAAATGCCAGGCCCGCGCAGAGCGCGGCGAGCAGAATCGGCCGTGCCGACAAACCGGATGCAAGAATATTCATGGCGCCCCCGCCGACGTGCGGGCGGCATCATAGGTCAAAACGCGCGCGGGGATAACTGCCGGGCTTCGCTCGCCGCGCTTCGAAAGCAACCGGGGGCCTCGTCGGCCCCCGGCTCGTTACGGTCACAGGGTGTGCGAGCCGGCTGCTCGCTCAGCGCCGATCCCGGCAGGACCCTTCATAGAAGAGGGTAGCGTTCGCCTGCTCGGCATCGCACAGGGTCGGGTAGCTCCGCGGCTTCTTGGTCTGCGGATCGATCGCGCAAACGCCTCTGCCGCCTTGCGCGCAAGGACGGTCGCCCCGGCAGTCGCGCGGATGCAACACGCGCGCGCCCGCTTTCACCGCCTCGCACGCGCTGTGGTAATTGCCGCGTTTGCCGGCATCATCGACCGCGCAAATCGGGTCGTTCAAGGCAGCGCAAATCTCCGGGCACTGGCCCGGCGCAATCACCACAGCACTATCCTTCTCGGCCAGGCAAACGTTCGAATAGGTCGCGTTTTTCCCGCCCTTGCGCGCGCAAACCGGCGTCCAGACCATTACACAGCCCACATTCGGGCAAGTGCCTTTGGAGATCACCCTGGCGCGGTCGCGCTGCGCGTAGCACTCGTTCGGATAGGTCGCGAGCACCTTGCGGCGCGTTCGCGCGCACACCGGATCTTGTTGCTCGGTACAGACCGGCTTCCGCTGCAGGACCCCTTGCGCCGAGGCAGGCTCACCCACGGCGACCATAAGTCCGGCGATGAGCATCCCGGCGATGACGACATGAACGGAAAAAAACCTTTGCATTGCTCCCTCCCGACTTATTGCCTGTAACTATCACATTTATTACGCACCCCGAAACGCGCAAAAACGCCGGGGAGACTGCCTCCCCGGCGTCGCAAGTGGATGAGCGCTCAACCGAAGGCGGTCTGCGGATTGACCGAGAGCCGCTTCAGGGCGAGCTTGTTCAACGCGCTGATATAGGCCCGCGCCGAGGCGACCAGCGTGTCGGGATCGGTGCCGCGCGCGGTCACCTCCTTGCCGCCTTCCTCGAGCCGGACCGAGACCTCGGCCTGGGCGTCGGTGCCTTCGGTCACCGCCTGCACCTGATAGAGCAGGAGCTTGGCCTGATGCGGCACCAGCGTTTTGATGGCGTTGAAGATCGCGTCCACCGGACCGTTGCCGGTCGCTTGCGTCGTGTGATGCACGCCGTCGATGTCGAGGGTGAGCGTCGCCGATTGCGGGCCCATGGTGCCGGCGATCACGGTCAAGGAAATGATCTTGATGCGATCGTGCGCGGTGGCGATCTCCTCGTCGACCAGCGCCTCAATATCTTCG
>JAUSIF010000092.1 GCA_030648135.1 Xanthobacteraceae bacterium | reverse complement strand
GCGCAGCGTGTTGATCTCGCCGTTGTGGCAGATCATCCGGTAGGGGTGCGCAAGCGACCAGGTCGGGAAAGTATTGGTCGAGAAGCGCTGATGGACGAGGGCGAGCGCACTCTCGAAGTCGGGATCATGCAAGTCGGGATAATAGGGATTGAGCTGGTCGGCGAGGAACATGCCCTTGTAGACGATGGTGCGGCACGATAGCGACACCGGATAATAGCCGGAGAGCCGGCGTTCGCGCTTCCGGTAGATTTGGCCCGAGATCGTCTTGCGCAGTACATAGAGCCGGCGCTCGAACTCGTCGTCGGATTTGGTGCGCTTCGCCCGGCCGATGAACACTTGCATGTGTACGGGCTCGGTCGGCTTCACGCTTTCACCGAGCGTCGAGTTGTCGGAGGGCACTTCGCGCCAGCCGAGAAGGCTCATGCCCTCGCGTGCGATCTCCTCGGCGTAGGTGTCGATGATCACCTGTCGCCATTCGGGATCGCGCGGCATGAACAGATAGCCCGCCGCGTAGTGCCCGGGCTCGGGCAGCTTGAAGCCGAGTTCTTTCGCCTTCTTGGTGAAGAATTTGTGCGGGATCTGGATGAGAATGCCGGCGCCGTCGCCGGCGCGGGGATCGGCGCCGACCGCGCCGCGATGCTCCAGATTGAGGAGGATGGTGAGGCCGTCCTCGACCAGCTGGTGCGACTTCCTGCCCTTGATGTCGGCGATGAAACCGACGCCGCAGGAATCGTGCTCGAGGCGCGGGTCGTAGAGACCTTCCGCCGCCGGCAGTCCGGGGTCTAGATGAAGTGCGGAATCGGCTTTGACGGTCCGGCCCGCGCCGTTCCGCCCGCCGCTTCCCGCGATCCGATCCCGTGCCATCGTCTTCGGCTCCGAGCTTCGCTTGCCTCACATCCCGTC
This sequence comes from Xanthobacteraceae bacterium, assembly GCA_030648135.1. Lineage (GTDB taxonomy): Bacteria > Pseudomonadota > Alphaproteobacteria > Rhizobiales > Xanthobacteraceae > JAUSIF01. The sequence goes on along the minus strand of JAUSIF010000092.1, from coordinate 3,961 downwards.
GCACAATCCGCCGCAGGCACACCCCGCAGCGGCCCGCCAACGTCTTCTTTCCTGCTTCGGATGGGCGAGTCCTGCGAGTTGCCGCTTCGGCCCGTCGCCCAGAAAAGTCGGCACGGCTTGCGTGCCGATCTGCGCGCACGCCGTGCGCTGCGGCGTTGTTGGTGTCGGCGCGCCGATCGCCGTTGCGCTAATTGGACAGCATCACTGTCCTATCCGGCATAATATATAGAATTCCTGTTCCCGCACAAGCGCACGCTTTGCTCGCGAACCCCGCGGTTTGCCCGATTGTTGCGACTGCGCCGGGTTCGCTAAAACAAACGTATGGCCTGCCAGGATCGGACGCAATGACATTGCGAGAACGTCCGCTCGGTCGTACGGCTGCCGCATTCGGATGCGGGAGTCCCGCAAGACCAAGGGCAGGTCGCAGGGAGCCATCGGAGGGCCGCGATGTTTCAACCGAACTCGACGCTTGGTATCGCTAAGCGGCACGCCGTTTCCTTATCGGTGCTCGCGCTGCTCATGGCTGCGCCGGCGGCGGCCGAAGAGCCCTTGCGGCTCGCCCAAGTCTATCCAGTTTATCCAGGTTCGGGTCCGGTCAGGGCCTATCGGTCGGTACAGCCCCACGAGGTCATGAACTCGGTGCGGTCCATGGGACTGACCCCGGTCAGCGGGCCGCAGCAACGCGGTCTGTTCTGGGTGGTTCGTGCGATCGGTCAAGACGGAACGCTCGTGCGCGTCAGGGTCGACGGCGAGTCGGGCCGGGTGATGGACATCGTCCAAATCGGGCCGCGGGCGCCGCGGTACACGCGGATCGATCCGGGCATGCCGTCCGCGTCCGGACGTTATGAGGCGATCGTGGAGCCGGACGATCTTCCGCCGGTTCCACCCGGCCGGATTCCGCGCGCATCGGGTGGGGATGCTTATAGCGGCCCGCAAATCGTTACTCGCGACCCCGGTCCGCAGGTAATCGGCCGTGCAACCCCGAACTCCGACGATCTCGCCCCGCCGTCGACCGGGTCGGTTCCCAGATCGGTCGATCCGCTCAATGGCGTGCCGCCCGAATTCAGACGCGGGGCTACGCGCACCGAGCCGGCGAAGGACAAGCGCATCGCGACAGGCACACCCGCGGATGCGACTCCCCGCCCCACGCCGCTGCCGCGGCCGCGGCCGGCCGACGTACCTTCCCTGGCTAAAGGCGACAACACTCCGTCCGCCAGCGTGCCCACGGCTGCTTCGGCGCCGAAGACGGGTGCGGCTGCGACAGCAGCGCCGGCAGTGACCGGCAGCGTCGCGAAAAAGCCGACCGATTGGCCGCCGGTCCAGCCGCTCGAATAGGTCGAACGCCTAAATCAAAGAGCGCCCCGGTTGCCCGGGGCGCCCCTTTCATGACCACCGGTCAGGTGTTCAGGCGGCCTTCTGGGCCTTGGCCTCGATCACCTTGGCCTTGCCGGAACCCGTGCCGATCGGGATCTGGCGCGGCTTCATGGCCTCCGGGATCTCGCGCACGAGATCGACGTGCAGGAGACCGTTCTCCAGGCTCGCGCCCGCGACCTCGACATGGTCGGCGAGCTGGAAGCGGCGCTCGAACGCGCGCGCAGCGATGCCCTGATAGAGCACCTCGCCTTTCTCTTCCGTTTTCGTGGTCTCCTTCTCGCCACGGATCGCGAGCGTATTCTCCTTCACCTCGATATTGATCTCCTTCTCGGTGAAGCCGGCGACCGCGACCGAAATACGGTAGGCATTCTCGCCGGTGCGCTCGATATTGTAGGGCGGATAGGTCGGTACGGAGCCGTCCGGGCCGCCAAAGGTGTCGAGCAGCGAGAACAGCCGGTCGAAGCCGACGGTCGAACGATAGAGGGGGGTCAGATCGAAAGTTCGCATGGCATATCCTCCTGTTGAAGCGACATGCGGTTACCGGCCTGCCGAAGCCGAACCGGACCTTTTGCGCCGCCGAACGGCCGACGCAGAAAAGATGTGGGTAGAGAGGTAAAATGCTGCAAGGGGGGCCGGGTGCCGTCCGGCATTGCCGATTTTACAATTCGTTTATATGGCGAGCGGACCGGGCCGACGGATCGATGGCCGCGATCTCGAATGCGGATAACATGAACCTTCGATGAACGGTGGTTTCGGGCTATATTCAGGTCGTTGGCAATAGCCCGAAAGGGGAGTCATCGGTGGCGCTGTGCATTCGGCCGCCGGCTGACGGTTTTTTGAGTGCGGCGGGAGAGCGCGATGCTGAAACGGTGGGTCGCGATGCTGGCGCTTGCGCTTGCGCTCGTTGCGATCGTGCCCGCACCCGTGGGCGTCGCCGAAGAACAGAGCATCTGGACCCGCAGGCCATTCCCAGGCTTTGGCGTCATCTTGCCGAGAATGCGGCGGCATTTTCTGTTGCAACGAACCATTCCGCGGATGCCCAGATATTATTACGACAACCGCGGCACGTTGTTCGGTCCGCGCCGGCCATCCGGGCGCAGCGATATCGCCGCTTCGCTCAGGGCGCGCGGCTTCCGCGATATCGGCACGATCCAGCACCGCGGAACGACCTATGTGACCGAAGCAACCGGGCCGGAAGGCGAGCGGGTGCGGCTGGTGATCAACGGGTTGACCGGCGGGATCGATGGCGTCCGCGTGATCGGCGTGGGAAAAAAGCCCAAATAATGCAGACATTGCCGAGGGGCCGGGCCCGTTGTAACGCTCGGCCCGCGGCCGAGTTCATGAGCGTAGCTGCGCGCGGCCAAGTTCCATGAATCTTCACGCCATTCCGGCAAACCCGGTGCCCGAAGGCGCCGTGTCCGGCCAACTCGTGACCCTCGACGGCGTGCGCGTGCGCTACGCGCGCTGGACGCCGTCGGCACCGCGGCGGGGCACCGTCTGTCTGTTTCCGGGCCGCGCCGACATGATCGAGAAATATTTCGAAGTGGTCGAGGAACTGCGCGCCCGCGGCTTTGCCGTCGCCGTGCTGGACTGGCGCGGGCAGGGCGGATCGCAGCGGCTATTATCCGATCCGCGCAAGGGATATGTCCGGAGTTTCGACCAATATCAGCTCGATCTCGAAGTCTTTATGCGCGAAGTGGTGCTGCCCGATTGCCCGCCGCCGATCTTCGCGCTCGGTCATTCGATGGGCGCGGTGATCCTGATCGAGGCGATCCGGCAGGGGCGGCGCTGGTTCGACCGGATCGTGCTCACCTCGCCGATGATCGATCTCTGGGGCGTTTTCGGGCGTGGTCTGGCGCGACAGGTCGCGCACACCGGCGCTTTGCTCGGTCTCGGCCGTCTCTATATTCCCGGCGGCGGCCCGCTCGCCGACATCAGCCGTCCGTTTCTCGGCAATCTGTTCACTTCCGATCCGGTCCGCTACGAGCGGACGGCTTCGATCATCGAGGCCGCGCCTGAGCTCGGCCTGGGCTCGCCGACCATCGGCTGGGCTCATGCCGCATTTCAGGTCATGGACCGGCTCATCGACTCCGCATATCCGGCGGCGATACGCCAGCCGATCCTCATCATCGTGGCGGGCGAAGACAAGGTCGTCTCGATTCCCGCGATCGAGCGCTTCGCCGTCAGACTGCGCGCCGGCTCGCATCTCATCATTGCCGGAAGCCGTCACGAGATCCTGGTCGAGCGAGATGTCTTTCGCGCCCAGTTTTGGGCGGCCTTCGACGCCTTTATACCGGGCTCGCCGCTGGTCCCGGGCTCGCCGCTCTATCGCTGAGGTCTAGCGCATGATCCGGCGAAGTGGGAATCGGTTTGCCGATAAGATCATGCGCCAGATTAATAAGTTAGCGCGCGTACCGCAGATAAGTATACGCAATCTGCGCAAGCTTGATTGCGTCCGCAAAACCGGTACCCACTTTTGCTGATCGCGCGCTATGCCAAGTCGCGGTCGTGCGAAAGATTCCGCCATTCGCACGATGCCAGTGTGCCGATCGCGCTTTGATTTACATCATGTCTAGAATGGGGCCCG
>JAUSIF010000086.1 GCA_030648135.1 Xanthobacteraceae bacterium | reverse complement strand
CGGCCGCTGTTCGTGGCGCTCTATGTGGGGCTGATCGTCTTCTTCGCGTTCTTCTATACCGCGATCGTGTTCAATCCGGTGGAGACCGCCGACAACCTGAAGAAGCACGGCGGCTTCGTTCCCGGCATCCGCCCGGGCGAGCGCACCGCCGAATTCATCGACTATGTGCTGACCCGCATCACTGTGGTGGGGGCGGGCTATCTCGCGCTGGTGTGCCTGTTGCCCGAGCTGTTGGTTTCCTACGCGGCGGTGCCGTTCTATTTCGGCGGCACTTCGCTGCTGATCGTGGTCAGCGTGACCATGGATACGGTCGCGCAGATCCAGGGCTATCTGCTCGCACACCAGTACGAAGGGCTGATCAAGAAGGCGAAGCTGCGCGGGGCGCGTCGATGAGGCTCGTGCTGCTCGGGCCTCCGGGCGCCGGCAAGGGCACGCAAGCGGAACGCCTGGCGGCGATTCATCGGATCGCCCGCTTGTCCACCGGCGACATGCTGCGCGCAGCGGTCGCGGCCGGCACTCCGCTGGGCGTGCAGGCGAAAGACATCATGGCGCGCGGGCAGCTGGTTCCCGACGCGGTCGTGATCGCGCTCATCGCCGAACGGATGCGGGCGCCCGACGCGGCCGCGGGCTTCCTGCTCGACGGTTTCCCGCGCACGGTCGCGCAAGCCGATGCGCTCGAACGCATGCTGGCCGCGCGCGGGCTTAAGCTCGACGCCGTGATCGAGCTGAAAGTGGACGAGGCGATCCTGTTGCAGCGGATCGAGCGCCGGATCGCCGAGATGAAGGCGCGCGGGGAACCGGTGCGCGCCGACGACAACGCCGAATCGCTGAACAGCCGGCTGGTGGCCTATCGGGCGCAGACGGCGCCGCTGACCGAACATTATCGCCGCAAGGGACTGCTCAGGACGGTGGACGGCATGGCGCCGATCGGCGAGGTGACGAAGACGATCGGCCGCCTGCTCGGCCCCGGGCCTGGCCAAGTTGACAGGGGACAAGTGGGCAGGGGGCAAGTGGGCCGGGAAGAGGAGGCGGCAAGGCGCCGCAAATCGGCCAAATCCAAGCCTCGTAAGGCCAAGCCCCGGAAGAGCAAGCCCCGGTCGAGGAAGCGGAAACCCAAGGCCCGCCGCGGGCGCAATACCGGGTCCAAAGCGGGCCGCGGCCTGGCTAAAGGCGGTAAAACCCGGCGCCGGCAGGGCAGGACCCCCCGCCGCTAGCGGGCCGGAGTTGACGGGAACACAGGCTTTGCCTACATACATGCACTCAGTCGGTAAATTCGAGCGATGCCCGGACCTTCGCCGGAGGGGGGCGTCGTTTTTACGCATGGACGACCCCGCGTAGTTCAAAAAAGCAGAGCGGGCCGTGTCGCCCGCCGATCACGGAGAGACGAAAGTGGCCCGAATTGCTGGCGTGAATATCCCGACTGCCAAGCGCGTGGTGGTGGGATTGCAATATATCCACGGCATCGGCGAGAAGCGGGCGCAGGAAATCATGGACAAGGTCGGCATCCCGCCCGCACGCCGGGTCAGCCAGCTCACCGACCAGGAAGTGCTGCAGATCCGCGAAGTGATCGACCACGACTATCTGGTCGAGGGCGACCTCCGCCGCGAGGTGTCCATGAACATCAAGCGGCTCATGGACCTCGGTTGTTATCGCGGCCTCCGGCATCGGCGCAATCTGCCGGTCCGCGGCCAGCGCACCCATACCAATGCCCGCACCCGCAAGGGCAAGTCGCGGCCGATCGCGGGCAAGAAGCCGTCGCTGACCAAGACTTGAGCCGCCGGCCGTTGTCGAGGCCGGTTCCGGCCGGCGAGAAGGACGATCAATGAGTAAAGAAGCACCTGCCGCACAACAAGGTACGCGCGTCCGCCGGCGCGAGCGCAAGAACATCGTATCGGGGGTGGCGCACGTGGCCGCCAGCTTCAACAACACCAAGATCACCATCACCGACGCCCAGGGCAATACCATCGCCTGGTCGTCGGCGGGCTCGCTCGGCTTCAAGGGCTCGCGCAAGTCCACGCCCTATGCCGCGCAAGTGGCCGGCGAGGACGTCGCCCGCAAGGCCCAGGAGCACGGCATGCGCACGCTCGAGGTCGAGGTCGCGGGACCCGGCTCCGGCCGCGAATCCGCGCTGCGCGCGCTGCAGGCGGCGGGTTTCACCATCACCTCGATCCGCGACGTGACGCCGATCCCGCACAACGGTTGCCGGCCGCGCAAGCGCCGGCGCGTTTGAGTTTCATTCCGGCGTTTGCCGGGAATTTTCCTCCCGCCGCCGAGCGGGACGCGAGGCGACAGGCTCGCGCAGAGACCGCGAAGGATGATCCCGTGAACACTACCGTCAATCCGAAGAACTGGCAGGAGCTGATCAAGCCCGAGAAGCTTCAGGTGGCCCCGGGGACCGACCCGAAGCGGCTCGCCACCGTGGTGGCCGAGCCCTTGGAGCGCGGCTTCGGGCTCACGCTCGGCAATGCGCTGCGGCGGATTCTGTTGTCCTCGCTGCAAGGCGCCGCGGTCACCTCCGTCCATATCGACGGCGTGCTGCATGAATTCTCCTCCATCCCCGGCGTGCGCGAGGACGTCACCGACATCGTGCTCAACATCAAGGACATCGCCCCCAAGATGCTGGGCGAAGGCCCCAAGCGCATGACGGTGAAGAAGCAGGGCCCCGGCCAGGTCACCGCCGGCGACATCGCCACCGTCGGCGACATCCAGATTCTCAATCCCGATCTGGTGCTGTGCACGCTGGACGAGGGCGCCGAGATCCGCATGGAGTTCACGGTCAATACCGGCAAGGGCTATGTGCCCGCCGACCGCAACCGTTCCGAGGATTCGCCGATCGGGCTCATTCCGGTCGACAGCCTTTATTCGCCGGTGCGCAAGGTCAGCTATCGCGTCGAGAACACCCGCGAAGGCCAGATCCTCGACTACGACAAGCTCACGCTTCAGATCGAGACCAACGGCGCGGTCACGCCCGACGACGCGCTCGCCTTCGCGGCGCGCATCCTGCAGGACCAGCTCAATATCTTCGTCAATTTCGAGGAGCCGCGGCGCGAGATCGAGGCGCCGGCGATCCAGGAGCTGCCGTTCAATCCGGCGCTGCTCAAGAAGGTGGACGAGCTGGAGCTGTCGGTGCGCTCGGCCAATTGCCTGAAAAACGACAACATCGTCTATATCGGAGACCTGATCCAGAAATCGGAAGCGGAAATGCTGCGCACGCCGAACTTCGGAAGGAAGTCGCTGAACGAGATCAAGGAAGTGCTCGCCTCCATGGGCCTGCATCTCGGCATGGAGATCACCGGCTGGCCGCCCGAGAACATCGAGGAGCTGGC
>JAUSIF010000078.1 GCA_030648135.1 Xanthobacteraceae bacterium | reverse complement strand
CCCAGGCAGACCCGCATCAGGTTCCCGGGCTTGTATATGCTGAACACGCGTACCGTCAGGTTCTGGTCGCGACACATCACGATGGAAGCGGCGTCCATCACGCCCAGTCGCTTCTCCAGCACCTCGTCGTAACTGATCGTCTCATAACGCCTGGCGTCGGCGTGTTTCACCGGATCGCGGTCATAGACACCATCGACTTTCGTCGCTTTGAGTACCACGTCCGCACCGATTTCGGCCCCGCGCAAGGTCGCCGCGGTGTCGGTGGTAAAAAATGGATTGCCGGTGCCCGCGGCGAAGATAACGACGCGCCCCTGCTCGAGATGCCGGATCGCGCGCCGACGGACGTAGGGTTCAACGACCTGATCGACGCGCAGCGCCGATTGCACGCGCACCGGCACACCCTGTTTCTCCAGGGCGTCCTGCAGCGCGAGCGAGTTCATGATGGTGGCGAGCATGCCCATGTAATCGGCGGAGGCCCGGTCCATGCCCTGGGCGGATGGCGCAATGCCGCGAAAGATGTTGCCGCCTCCGATCACGATGGCGAGTTGCACGCCGATGGCGGCCACCGATTTGATCTCGGCGGCGATGCGCGCGAGCACATCACGGTTGATGCCATAGGCATCGGCACCCATCAGCGCCTCGCCGGAAAGCTTGAGCAACACGCGGCGGTAGGCAGGAACCCCGGATGCGCTCTTCAAAGTTCAGCCCCCTTTCACCGTCGCCATCACTTCGGCGGCGAAGTCACCCGATTTCTTCTCCATCCCTTCGCCGACTTCGTAGCGGCTGAAACGGATGACGCTGGCGCCTTTCGACTTGAGCAGCTTTTCGACGGTCGTGTCCGGGTCCTTCACGAAAGCTTGTCCCAGCAAGGTGATCTCGCTGAGATACTTGTTCACCCGGCCCATGACCATCTTTTCGATGATCTCGGGCGGCTTGCCGCTGGTCTTCGCTTGTTCGGCAAAGATTTCCTTTTCCTTGGCGATCGCCGCGGCCGGCACCTGGTCTTTGGAGACGCACTCAGGGCGGCTCGCTGCAATGTGCATGGCGATATCCTTGGCGAGGTTTTCATCGCCGCCTTCCACTTCCACCAGCACACCGATCTTGCGGCCGTGGATATAGCTGCCGAGATGCCCCTTGGTCGCGGTCATGCGCTCGAAGCGACGGATGTTGATGTTCTCGCCGAGTTTCATCACCAGGCCTTCGCGCGATTGACCGACGGTCTGCGCGGCGCCGTCCGTGAACGGCAACTGGTACAGCGCATCGACATTGGCGGGCTGCTTGCCGGCCACGCGGGCGGCGGCCGCAGTGGCGAACGCCGCGAAATCATCGCCCTTGGCGACAAAATCGGTCTCGCAGTTGACCTCGACCATGGCGGCCGCCTTGCGATCCGGCGTTACGTAAATACCGACCGAACCCTCGGCCGCGATGCGACCGGATTTCTTCTCCACCTTGGCACCGGCACGCTTGCGCAGCAAATCGGTGGCGGCTTCCATATCGCCATTGGTTTCGGCCAGCGCCACCTTGCATTCCATCATGCCGAGCCCGGTGCGCTCGCGCAGTTCTTTCACTTGTTGTGCGGAAATGCTCATCACGTAATCCCCATTCAGCTGCACAGCGGTTTTACCGCCGCCATAAAATCAAGGGGGCATCGCCCCCTTGATATTCTCGCTTCTATTCGCCGCCGCCCGGGTCGGACGCCTCTTTCTTCTCTGGCTCACCGCTCTTCGGCTTGGCGCGGACCGTGCGCTTGGGCTTGTCGGCCGGCTTCGCGGCGTCTGCGATCACGACAGCCGCTTCGGGGTCGGCGGTCGCTTCATCGTGCACCGCCATTGGCTTCTTCTTGGCGATCACCTTAATCTTCGCGGGCTCATCCTTGACCTCGATGAACTCATCATCGCCCGAAACGATCGTCGCCTGACGCTGTTCCTGTCCGGCGAGGACGGCGTCCGCCGCCGAATGCGCGTAGAGCTGGATCGCGCGGATGGCGTCGTCATTGCCCGGAATGACGTAGTCCACGCCATCGGGCTTGCAATTGGAATCCACCACGCCGACGACCGGAATGTTCAGCTTGTTGGCTTCGGATACCGCGATATATTCGTGGCCGACGTCGATGACAAAAATCGCATCCGGCAGGCCGGACATCTCCTTGATGCCGCCGAGGCTCTTCTCGAGCTTGACGCGCTCGCGGTCGAGCGTCAGCAGTTCCTTCTTGGAAAGCTTCTGCCTGCTCGTCTCATCCGCCAGAACCGACTCGAGCATCTTCAGCCGCTCGATCGATTTTTTGACCGTGCGGTAATTGGTCAGCATCCCGCCCAACCAGCGGTGATTCACGTACGGACTGCCGCAACGCGCGGCGGCCTCGCTGACGATATCCGTCGCCTGACGCTTGGTGCCGACGAACAGGACGGTACCGCCGTTGCCGACAAGCTTGGTCAGATAACCCATTGCCTCGTTGAACAGTGGCAGGGTTTTTTCCAGGTTGATGATATGAATACGATTGCGCTCACCGAAAATATAGGGGCGCATCTTGGGATGCCAGTACCGCGTCTGGTGGCCGAAATGCACGCCGGCCT
>JAUSIF010000068.1 GCA_030648135.1 Xanthobacteraceae bacterium | reverse complement strand
GTTAGCGCGCGAGCCGCAGATCAGTCTACGCAATCTGCGCAAGCTTGATTGCGTCCGCAAAACCGGTACCCACTTTTGCTGATCGCGCGCTAGCAGATATCAGGCGTGAAAGATGCGGCATGTACTTGACTTAGAGCAAATTCACGCGCCCGAGGCGGACTGGTGAAGCCGCGAATGCTTCTTGACGCGCGCCGATAATCTAAGGCGCATCCTTTCGAGATGACAGTCCAGTAAAGTTCGCGGCGCGCCGGGAACTTCGCTCGCGCAGTGCGCGTGTCGATCTTTGCATTGCGTACGCGCCGAGCCATGGGTTGCGGTTTCCGATCCGGACGTGCGGAAAAAGTACGGAATGGACGCGGCTGGATAGCAATGGTCGTTCGCAGATTCAAATTGAAAAATCCAGTCGTTTCAATAGCTTTTACCGTCCGTGGATGTCCGTGGACGTGCTATTATTGCTCTTTCACGGCGAAAACAGGGGTTCGAGTCCCCAGGGAGCGCCAGCATGAGTAATTGCGACATTCATTGTTTTTGGACATGAAGTGAGGTGACCCCGCGCGCGGTTACTCGCAGTCACGGTTCTTTGTTTAGCCTATGTTTTGCTGCACTGATAAACATACATGTATCTCAGCTTCACGAGTCTGCCGGAATCCGGAAACATCGGCGGCGTTTGGCAGATCGACAAAACAGAGGAGACGCACCATGAAAACCTGGCTGACAGCTTGCGCGGTGCTCTTGGCCTTCATCGCGACGCAGACTAGCGCGATGGCCGCGCAGAATTTGCGGAAGAACGAGCGCTATTGCCTGGAGTCGTCGGGCGGTCGGGGCGGCGGAACCCAGCCGTTGTTGTGCCGGTTCGAGACCATGGCACAATGCATACAGTCGAAGACCGGCAATACCGACCGCTGCTTTGAGAACCCGGCCTGGCGGTGATAGGCGACAAGAACGCCGGCGGGCGGCGCGACGCCGCCCGGCCTCGGCGGCCGCGTTCGACGGTGTTTGTATTCGGCGCGGTTCTCGTCTCGAATACGAAGACGAGTTCGTGGCTGGAGCGACAGAACGAGCCCATCATGTCCGCTTCTCCAGCGAAGAATAAAATAGTTTGGTTTTATGCCCATTCATTTCCTTTGAGTTTCAATGGCCCGATGCAGGCCGACTTTGAATCTATTTTCCTTCCACTGACGCGCTATCTCCTGTGACCCAATTTGCCGCTTGCTCGAGTTCTACGAAGCTCGACCGTAAAGCCAAGATTTCCAATATTGTGTGTTATCGAGGTCGCCGAGCAAACAGATCGCGTCGCGCGACGGCCTATTTGGTAATGCGTAATGTTGCTAATGTGTTACTGAGCAGATCCGCACGGCAATTTTGACACAAGTCAATGATCTTCAAACAGGCAGCTGTTGTCTTGAAATTACTACTCACGCGGTAGCTGGAGGGAACATTGGGCTCCAAACCGGTCCTCAGCAGCACCATCGCCGGCGAGCGGCTAGAACTCGCTGCCGTGGGGTCATGGACAGCCGTTTATTCGGACCTACTTGAGCGGCTGGTCGATCCCGACACGCTGCCCGTTTCAAATATACGGCGCGTGGCAATCGATATGACCAGGGTACAGGAGCTCGATACCCTCGGGGCATGGCTGCTGGAGCGCCTGATCCGCCGTAGCAGGGATCGCGGACAGGAAGCCGAGTTTGTAGGACTGCCCGAACATTATCGCGGCCTGATCGACCAGGTGCATGAGGTCAATCGCCGGGCGCCGTCGTCTAGGGCAAGAGCAAACCGGCTGATCGCCGGACTCGACAGCGTCGGCCGCGCTGCAGCCGAGCTCAAAACGGATCTCATCGCCTTTCTCGACATGTTGGGAGCCCTGAGCGGGGTGATCGCTCGCGTGCTCGTACGCCCGCGGACGTTTCGGCTGACCTCCGCCGTGCATCATATGAACCGGGTCGGCTGGCAGGCCTTGCCCATCATGCTGCTAATCACGTTTCTGATCGGCGGCATCATCGCCCAGCAGGGCATCTTTCATTTTAGCAAGTTCGGTGCAGAGACCTACGTCGTCGACATGGTCGGCATTTTAGTACTGCGCGAGTTCGGCGTGCTGATCGTCTCGATCATGGTGGCCGGCCGCTCCGGCAGCGCCTACACCGCCGAGCTCGGCTCCATGAAAATGCGCGAGGAGATCGATGCGCTTCGCACGATGGGCTTCGATCCTGTCGAGGTGCTGATCCTGCCGCGCGTGCTCGCGCTGGTCTGCGCATTGCCGATCCTCACCTTCTTCGGTTCGATGGCCGCTCTCTATGGCGGCGGATTGGTGGCCTGGCTGTACGGCGGAATGAGCCCCAGCATTTTCGTCGCCCGCCTGCGGGAAGTGATCTCGGTGACGCATTTCGAGGTGGGTATGATCAAGGCGCCATTCATGGCGTTGGTGATCGGAATCATAGCGTGTAGCGAGGGGCTACTGGTGAAAGGCAGCGCCGAATCGCTTGGCCTGCGAACCACGACGTCGGTGGTGAAATCGATCTTCCTGGTGATCGTGCTCGATGGCGTATTCGCGATATTCTTTGCGTCGATCGGAATGTAATAAGATGCAAGCGTCGGCTGAGCAGGTGGCGATCAGCGTGCGCGATCTGGTGGTCGGTTTTGGCGACCAGGTCGTGCTCGACCATCTTTCGCTCGACGTGCGTCGCGGCGAAATCCTCGGACTGGTAGGCGCGTCGGGTGGCGGCAAATCGGTCCTACTGCGAACCATCATCGGCTTGATTCCAAAACGGCAGGGCCGGATCGAGATCATGGGCATGGAGCTCGAGAAGGCGACGCTGCAGGACATGCGCTCGTTCGGCCGGCGCTGGGGCATCCTGTACCAGCAGGGGGCCTTGTTTTCCTCGTTGACGGTGCGACAGAACGTGCAGTTTCCGATGCGGGAAAATCTCGAGATTTCGCTGCCGCTACTCGACGAACTGGCGACCGCCAAGCTGGAAATGGTCGGATTGAGTCCCGACGACGGGGACAAGTTTCCCGCCGAGCTGTCCGGCGGCATGACCAAACGCGTGGCGCTCGCGCGCGCGCTTGCCCTCGACCCGGAGATCGTCTTTCTAGACGAGCCGACCTCCGGCCTCGATCCGATCGCAGCGGGGGATTTCGACGTGCTGATCCGGACGCTGCGGCAGACGTTCGGCTTGACCGTCTTCATGGTCACCCATGACCTGGACAGCCTGCATACCGTCTGCGACCGCGTTGCCGCGCTTGCCGATGGCAAGGTGGTCGCCGTGGGGCCGATCGCGAATCTGCTCGCCTCGGAGCATCCCTGGGTGAAATCCTATTTCTATGGCGAACGTGCACGCATTCGCGCGCACGCCGTACATTGAGGCTGACCGATGGAAACCCGCGCGCCCTACGCACTGATCGGACTGTTCGTGCTCGCCAGCATCGCGACGGTTTTTGGATTCGTATACTGGCTGCACAACACCAGCGGCTTGAGCGAGCGGACGGTCTATCAGGTTCGCTTCGAGAACTCGGTGTCGGGACTGCTGACGGGGGCGGCCGTTCTGTTCAATGGCATCCGCGTCGGCGAAGTGACCGAACTTCGGCTCAATCCGGAGAATCCGCGACAGGTGACGGCGACGATCGCCGTCGACCGCGGCACCCCCGTGCGCGCAGACACGCAGGCCGGACTGGACTTTCAGGGTTTGACGGGGGTTCCCGTGATCGCGTTACAGGGCGGCAGCCCCGCCCCGACGGCATGGACGACGACGCCAGGACAGCCGCCTGTACTCGTCGCCGATCCCCTTGCCGGTCAAAGCATGACCCAGGCCGCGCGCGTGGCGCTGCAGCGCCTCGAAACGGTTATGGCGGAGAATGCGGAACCGCTGCGCAGCACGATCGCCAATCTCAACACCTTCTCGGGGGCGCTGGCGCGTAATTCCGATCGCCTCGATGGAATCATTGCCGGTCTAGAGCGCCTGACCGGCGGGGGAGCCGCCAGCGCGCCGCCAACCGTCTATGATCTCATCGCTCCGCGGAAGTTCCCGGCCTTGGACAAGACGCCGCGCGGGCAACTCGCGGTCCCGGAGCCGACCGCCGTGATCATGTTCGAAACACGGAAGATCATCGTTCGCCCGAGCGGGAGCGAGGGGCCGACATTTGCGAATGCGCAATGGAGCGACAGCGTTCCGAAGCTGTTGCAGGCAAAAATCATCGAGAGTTTGGAGAATGCAAACTTTCTGCGCGCGGTCAGCCGGGCGACGGAGGGGATAGCCGCCGATTATCAGCTGCTGATCGACATTCGTAGTTTTCAGATTTCGATGCTGCCGGATCCGATCGCGGATGTGGAATTCAGCGCCAAGATTGTGGCCAATGGCCGAATTATCAACGCGAAAGTATTTCACGCGACCGTGCCGACCAAAGCAATCGATGCGCCCATGGCCGCGGCCGCGCTCAGCGAGGCGTTCGGCAAGGCGGCCACTGAACTGGTGGTTTGGGCGTCCGGAGTGACTTCAAATCCCGCGCCAAGCAGCAGATAAATTCACCATTTGCGAGAATCCCGCGCTGCGCGCATCGTAAAGGGGTACCGCACGGGAGAACGCCATGGCCGGCTACAGGCTTCGTGTGAACGGCCGCGACCGAACGGTCGAATCCTCCGATCCCGATCAACCGCTGCTCTATCTGCTGCGCAACGCGCTTGGGCTCAACGCCGCCAAGTTCGGCTGCGGGCTCGGCCAGTGCGGCGCGTGCAATGTGCTGATCGATGGACGCGCGGTGCCCTCGTGCACCCTGTCGATCGCAGACGCGCAGGGCAAGTCGGTCACCACGCTCGAAGGGCTCGGCTCGGCCTCGAAGCCGCATCCGATACAGGCCGCCTTCGTCAAGGAGCAGGTGCCGCAATGCGGCTATTGCACACCCGGCATGATCGTCAGCGCGGCTGCGCTCTTGGCCGGCAAGCCGAAGCCAACGGAAGCGGAAGTCCGCTCGGCGCTTGACGGAAACCTGTGCCGCTGCGGGACCCATACGCGGGTCGTGCGCGCGGTCATGGCGGCTTCGGGACAGGGAGGCTGACATGAACGCCCCCATCGCCACGTCTCGCTTCTCCCGCCGCGCGGTTCTCAAGGGCGGCGCGCTCACCGTCGCCTTTACGCTCGCCGGTTTCCCCAAGGCTGCGCCGGCGCAAGGCGCTGGTCCGCGCGTGCTCGACAGCAAGGAGGTCGACGCCTTCCTTGCCGTCAACGGCGACGGAACCATCACCGTTTATTGCGGCAAGGTCGATCTCGGCCAGGGCTTACGCATCGCCATCCGCCAGATCGCGGCCGAGGAACTCGGCATCGGCGTCGACAAGATCAGGTATGTCGAGGGCGATACCGCGCTCACGCCCGACCAGGGACGCACCTCCGGCTCGAACGGCATTCAGCGCGGCGGCATGCAGATCCGCCAGGCGGCGGCGACCGCGAAGAAGGCGCTGGTCGATCTCGCCTCGAAGCGGCTCAACGTTCCCGCCGCCGATCTCGTCGTCGCCGACGGGATGGTGAAACCCGCGTCCGGCGGCGCCGGCGTCAAGTTCGCCGACCTGCTCGCCGGCAAGCAGTTCGACCTCAAGCTCGATCCCAAGGCGCCGGTCAAGGACCCGACGACCCACACGATCGTCGGCAAGCCGCTGCCGCGGCCCGACGTGCCGGCAAAATGCGCCGGCAGTCACGTTTACATGCACGACTTCAGCGTGCCGGGCATGCTGCACGGCCGGGTGATCCGTCCGCCGGCGGTCGGCGCCGATCTCGTCTCGGTCGACGAGTCCTCGGTCGGGAAGCTCCCGGGAGTGAAGGTCATTCGCATCAAAAACTTCCTCGCCGTCGTCGCCAGCGACGAATGGACCGCGGTGCGCGCGGCGCGCGCGCTGAAGGCGCAATGGAGCGAATGGAAAGGCCTGCCGGAGCAGAACGAGCTGATCGCATCGCTGCGCGCGGGCCCGTTCAACGGCGACGAAACCCTGGTGAAGAAGGGCGATCCCGCCGGCGCATTGCCGGAAGGCGCCAAGGCGCTCAAGGCCAGCTACTTCTGGCCGATGCAGAGCCACGCCTCGCTCGGTCCCTCCTGCGCCATCGCCGACGTGCGCGGCGATGGAGCGACGGTATGGACGGCCTCGCAGGGCACGCATGGCAATCGCAATACCTTTGCCAGGTTCCTCGGCTTGCCCAAGGAGAAGGTGCGGCTGATCTATCTCGAAGGCTCCGGCTGCTACGGCATGAACGGCCACGAGGACGCCGCGGCGGACGCCGCCATCCTGTCGCGTGCGGTCGAGCGCCCGGTGCGTGTGCAATGGTCGCGCGCGGACGAGCACGGCTGGGACCCCAAAGGCCCGCCGCAGCTCCTCGACATTTCCGGCGCGGTCGATGCGGAAGGCCATATCCTCGACTGGCGCGCCGAGATGTGGATTCCTCAGACGACGCGGGGAATGCCCAACATTCCGTTGCTCGCGCCCGCGGCCGCCGGGCTCGACGACGTGCGCGGGCTCAACCCCGGTCTGATCTCGCAAAACGGCGATCCACCCTATGCGGCGAACAGCGTTCAGGTCGTCGCGCACTGGCTGAAGGATGCGCCGCTGCGCCCGGCCCCGCTGCGGTCGCCCGGCAAGCCGGCCAATTGCTTCGCGGTCGAGAGCTTCATCGACGAGCTGGCGGCGGCGGCCGGCCTCGATCCGGTCGAGTTCCGCCTGCGCGGGCTCAAGGACCCGCGCGGCGTGGAGGTCATCAAGCGCACGGCCGCGCTGATGCAATGGCAGCCGCGGCGGTCTCCGGGGACCGACAAGGACGCCGCGATCGCGCGCGGACGCGGCATTTCCTATGTCCACTACAAGCACACCGAGACCTACGTCGCGATGGGCATGGAGGTCGCGGTCGAGCGATCGAGCGGCAAGATCAAGGTCGAGCGCGTCGTCTGCGCGCACGACTGCGGGCAGATCATCAATCCAGACGGCGTGCGCGCGCAGGTCGAGGGCAGCATCCTGCAGACGCTGAGCCGGGTGCTGAAGGAAGAGGTGAAGTTCGACCGCTCGCGCGTGACCAACGTCGACTGGGCGAGTTATCCGATCCTGACCTTTACCGAGGCGCCCAAGCTCGACATCGATCTGGTCGACCGGCCGAGCATGCCGCCGCTCGGGGCCGGCGAGGCCGCGTGCACGCCGGTCGGCGCCGCGCTCGCCAACGCCGTGTTCGATGCGACCGGGGCGCGGCTGCGGACGATTCCGTTCACGCCCGAACGGGTCAAGGCCGCGTTCGCGAGCCGGCCGAGCTGAACGGGGCGGTTCGCTTTCTGAATTCCGGGAAACGCCGGCCGGCAAAGGAGCGCGCTAGATCGCGCCGGCTGAGGTCGCGACCCGATCTTGCGGCCGTGGTCGTCGTTCCATGCGGAACGATTTTTTTCGGGATGATCGGGCGCTTCAGCGCCGGCTGGGGCGGGCCTGCAGCGCGCGGATGCGTTCGGCGAGCGAGGGCCGGGGTTCGGCGCCGGAGGGATCGGCGGGAGCGCTTCCCGAACGGCCGGGACCGCCGTTCTGCCGTTGCGCGGACGCGGACGCGTCGCTCAGAATCCGCTCGATCGGTGAGCCAGAGCCCTCCAGATTGGCGGTGAGACGGGCGACCTCGGCAGCCACATCGTTGATGCGTTCGCGCAAGAGCGCGTTCTCGACCCGCTCGTTGGACCAGGCCGATTCGGCCTCGTTCTTCAGGGTCGCGATATCCGCCTGCAAGCGCTCGCGGTCGTCGCGCATTTGCGCCACCGCGTCCTCGAGCATGGTTTTATCGGCCTTGAGGTTCTCGATCGTCGTGCTGAAGGATCGCGTCGCGGTATCGATTTCCCGATGCACGGCGACGGCTTCGGCACGGTTCTTCTCGACTTCGGCCCGGGCGATGACAATGGCCTGGTCGCGTTCGGCGATCAGCGCGGTGAGTTCGACCTCGCGCTGCGCCGCGAGCTCGGTCTGCCGATGCGCCTCGGCCTCCAGTCCGGCGACGGTACGGGCGAGGCTCTCGGCCTCCGCCGTGCTTTCGGCGAGGCGGGATTCCATTTCAGGGAGCCGCCGGGCAAGGCTTTCGGCCTTGCCGCGCTCTTCGGAGAGATTGCGCGAGGTCTTGTCGGCTTGCCCGCGATCCTCGACCAGACGCGCCTCGGTTGCGGCGACTTCGCGCTCGAGATCGACGATGCGGCCCTTCAAGGTTTCGCGCTGGGTCTCGAGCGCCACGATCTCGACGCGCCGGCTGTCCGCTTCGGAGGTCTTGTCGGCGAGCGAGCGTGCGAGCTGGGCAAGCTCGCTGGTCTTGGCGGCGAGCTCCGCTTCGCTCGCATGCAGCGCCCTTGACTTGAGCGAGAGTTCTTCCTCGGTGCTGCGCAGATTGTCGCGCAGCGTCCGCTCATGCGCCTCGAGCGCAGTGATCGTTGCCGCCTTTTCCTCGATTTCGACCTTGAGCAAATGCAGCGTGTCGCTCTTGCGGCGGATTTCGGTAATTTGTTCGACGGTCTTGCGCTTGAGCTGTTCGACGCTGGTCTCGAGCCGGCGCGTCGACATGGCGAACTCGGCGCGCAACTGGTCCTTGTCGGCCTGAATCTCGGCCATCGAGACCGGGATGGCGCCTTCGATGCGACGCGTCGTCAAACGCACCGCGCGATGCCACACGGCCGAGAGCAGAACCAGGGCGACCAGGCTCGCGGCCAGGAAGCCGAGGGCAAAAAACATGATCGCTTCGATCATGCTACGCGCCTCACAAAACAGGACATTCGGGCCTTATTCATTGCACGGGTGCCGGCAGAATTCCAGCCGAACCGGGGATTAACCTTTAGCCGCAGGCGCGAGGCCGCTTCGCGGGCCGGAAGCGGCACCGAAAGCCCGTTGGAAAAACTTCAGGATCCGCTCAGAACGGGTTCCAGGTCGAACTCGGCGTAAATTTGAGATAACCGATATTGGCGCCCAAGCGCACTCCCACGCCGGAGCGGATCGGTACCACCACGATCCCGCTCCAGGTCAGTGCAGTCATGCCGAGCCCGCCGACGAAATAGGCCGAGCCCGAGATGCCGATAAAGCGGTTATAGACGTCATCCATGCTGCGCAGATTGTAGACCAGCATCATGGTGCGCGCCCCGTCGCCGCCGACATCGAAGCCGAGGGTCGGGCCTTGCCAGTAGATCTTGCGGTCGCCGGCGTTGCGCGTATAGAGCACGCCCTCGCCATAGCGCAGGCCCACCGTGATGGCGCCGGAAGCCTCCTCGCCGAGGATGTAGCCGTTGGGTTGTCCCCATCGGCTCGACGCCTGCTCGATCAACTGCGCGAGATCGCGGGAGACGGTGCCGAAGAAACGATGTCCGGCGGAGAGCAGATCATCGGAGGAATAGGTCGAACTGCCGCCCGGGCCAGGTCCCTGGGCGAGGGCAGGGCAGCCGGCGGATAGGATTAGGGAGGCTAGGAGAACGATTGCGCGAATGGGCGCCATGGGGGTCTCCGGGTAGATGAACGATCGGGAACTTGGCACGCTGTGATTACGAGCGCCGCCTCTTAACCGGCTGCATACCAGCCAGCTTTAGATTCCAGACGGTATTCAAGTCCACCGACGAATCGCAGCGACGCTACCCAATAAGTGTGACGGCTCGGAGGCCGCAGGGGAAGCTCTCATGGGACGTGCCTTTCCGGGTCATCAGGCGCAGCGGGTCTTGGCCGTGATGCTCGGGCTGTTGATCGCGAGCCTCTCTTTCGCTCCCACGCGGGGGGCGGTGACGACCGAGCTCGTCGTCGCCGACCGGATCGCTGGCGTCGCCCTCTATGGTTTCGATCCGGTCGCTTATTTCCTGGATGGCAAGGCCTTGGCCGGAACGAAAGCATACGAACTCGACTTCGGCGGGCTGAGCTGGCGCTTCCGCGGCGAAGCCAATCGTGCGGCCTTCGCAGCGAGCCCGGAAGTCTATGTCCCGCGCTTCGGCGGTTATGATCCGGTGGCGCTCGCCCGTGGAGTTCCGTTGCCGGGCCATCCCGCTCTGTTCGTCGTGCATGACGGCCATCTTTTTCTATTTTCCAGCCCGGAAAACCGCAAAGCCTTTCTCGCCCGCCCCGAAATGACGGCCGCGGCTGCCAAATCGGCCTGGCCGAAGGTCAGGCGTACGCTGCTGCCCTGAAAGCCGGAGTGCGAATCAGGATTTGGGCGGAGCACCCCAGGCGAGGAAGCCGTCGATGCGGAACCCGGTTTCGCGCTTTCCATAGGCGAGCGCGCTGCCGTCGGGAGCCGTCACCCGTCCGCCCGCCGCATCGAGCAAAGCATGTCCCGCCGCCACGTCCCATTCGCTGACTGGTGCCAAGCGCGCATAGACATCGGCTTCGCCCTCGGCGAGGCGGGCGAACTTCAGCGAAGAGCCGAGGATGAGCCGCCGTTCGATGGCCAAGGCGGCAAGGAACGCCTCGCTCTTGGGGTCGGGATGCGATCGGCTGATGGCGGCGACGAGCCGTTGGGGCCGTGGCCGGGCATGGATCGGCACGGACTTGTCGGCATCGAAACGCGTCCCCGGCTCGAGCACGGCCCGGAGCGCGCGCCCTTCCGCCGCCGTGTAGAGGGCTTTCAAGGCCGGCGCGTAGATCAGGCCGAGAACGGGCAGTCGCCCGACCAGGAGGGCGACATTGACCGTGTACTCGCTCCTGCCTGCGAGCAGCTCGCGGGTGCCGTCGATCGGGTCGACCAGAAAAAAGTCCGCGCCGGGAATTGTCTCCTCGCCGCGCGAGACGGCTTCCTCGGCGATGACCGGGATGCCCGGCAGGAGACGGGCGAGCCCCGCGCGCAGGATTGTCTCCGCCGCCTCGTCGGCGGCGGTCACCGGGCTTAAGTCGGGTTTTGCGCGCGGGATGAGGCCCGCGGCCGTACATTGCAGGATGCGGGCGCCCGCTTCGCTCGCGAGCTGCGCGAGCGGCGCCAGCAGGCGCGTTAGCTCCCCGCGTCCGAGCGCTGGCCGGGCTGCCGTCATCCGATCGTACACACTGGTGTGACCCGCGCCGGCGGTGTATCACACGCCGCCGTCTCGACCAACGCTGCGCGATTCGCCCTCCCGCGTCTGCTTTCGGAACCCGGCATGGCCGCACCCGTCTCTCTCGACGCCCTCGATCTCGCGGCGCTCCTGTGCTCGCGCCTCTGTCACGACGTGATCAGCCCGGTCGGGGCCATCGTCAACGGCCTCGAGGTGCTGGCGGACGAGAAGGACGAGGCCATGAAGAAGAACGCGCTCGAACTCATCAAGAAGAGCGCGGGTCAAGCCTCGGCCCGGCTGCAGTTCGCCCGCCTCGCCTATGGTGCCGCCGGCTCGGCCGGCGCGCAGATCGATCTCGGCGACGCCGAAGGGGTCGCCCGGAGGCAGTTGCAGGACGAGCGCCTGAACATCGCCTGGAACCTGCCGCGGGTGCTATTGCCCAAGAACCGGGTGAAGCTCTTGCTCAATCTGCTCTTGCTCGCCACCGCCACGATCCCGCGCGGGGGAACGATCACAGTCGATCCGGTCGGGGAGGGTGAGCGCATGGGCTTTCGCCTGACGACTGAGGGGACGAATGCGAAGCTGCCGCCGGCGATTGCGGACTTGCTGGCCGGAGCCGCGGAGGGCCTCGATGCCCACGGCATCCAGCCCTATTACACCGGTCTGTTGGCGCGGACTTCCGGCCTCAAAATCTCGCTCGCGAGCCAGGGCGAGAGCGTGGTCCTGACCGCCGGAGAATCCTGAATCCATGCGGGTTTGCAGGGCCTGATTCCCTCCCCCGGTTTCAGTCAATCTTAACCCTCCTGGCCCAAAACTCAGGCCGCGGACGCGGCCAGGCTTTCGATCGGACCTTGGTCGCCGGCGGAACAGCGGCCGAGCCATGAACGACCTATTGCAGGAATTCCTCACCGAGACGCATGAAAGTCTCGACGTCGTCGACGTCGAGCTCGTGCGCTTCGAGCGCGAGCCGAACAACGCTCAGATCCTCGGCAACATCTTCCGGCTGGTTCACACCATCAAGGGCACCTGCGGTTTCCTCGGCCTGCCGCGTCTGGAAACGCTCACGCATGCCGCCGAGACGCTGATGGGCAAGTTCCGCGATGGCATGCCGGTGACCCAGGATGCGGTCACGCTCATTCTCGCCGTCATCGATCGGATCAAGGAGATCCTGGCCGAGCTCGAGCGCAGCCAAAACGAGCCCAAAGGGGCGGACAACGATCTGATCCGGGAGCTCGAACGCGCCTCGCAGGGTGATGTCGCCGCGCCGGTGTCCGCGCCGGCCGCGAATCCCACCGTCGGTACCCTCGTCGATCAGGTGCTGGAGCGGCCGCTCCGCCCCGGCGAGATTTCCCTCGACGAACTCGAACGTGTATTCCGCGAGACCCCGGGGCCCGGGCAATCGCCATCGAATCCGCTCAAGGCCGCCGTCGCCCAGAACGAACGGCGTGCTGGGCAGGACCGTCGAGACGAAGAGCCCCGCGACGGCGCCGCCAAGACCCAGACGTTGCGGGTCCAGGTCGAGACCCTCGAGCGCCTGATGACGATGGTTTCGGAACTGGTGCTCACCCGCAACCAGCTGCTCGAGATCATGCGGAACAACGAGGACAATGAATTGAAGGTGCCGTTCCAGCGGCTCTCCAACATCACCGGCGAACTGCAGGAAGGGGTCATGAAGACCCGCATGCAGCCGATCGGCAGCGCTTGGGCGAAGCTGCCGCGCGTGGTGCGCGATCTCTCCGCTGAGCTCGACAAGAAAATCGAGCTCATCATGCACGGTGAGGACACCGAGCTCGACCGGCAGGTGCTCGAGCTGATCAAGGATCCGCTCACCCACATGGTGCGCAACTCGGCCGATCATGGGATCGAGACGCCGGAGGCGCGGCGCGCCGCCGGCAAACCCGAGAAGGGCACGATTCGTCTGTCCGCCCATCACGAAGGCGGTCACATCATCATCGAGATCGCCGACGACGGGCGCGGCCTCGACACCGAGCGTATCCTCGCCAAGGCGATCCGGCTCGGCCTCATCTCGGAGGAGGAGGCGGGGAAGCTGACCGAGGCGCAGATCCACAAATTTATCTTCACGCCGGGCTTCTCGACGGCGGCCGCGGTGACGAGCATCTCCGGCCGCGGCGTCGGCATGGACGTGGTCAAAAACAACATCGATCAGATCGGCGGAACCGTCGATCTCAAATCGTCTATTGGCCAAGGGATGAGCTTCAGGATCAAGATTCCGCTCACGCTCGCGATTATCTCGGCGCTGTTGGTGGAGGCGGACGGCGATCGCTTCGCCATCCCGCAGATGGCGGTGATCGAGCTGGTCCATATCGATGCCGACTCCGAGCACCGTATCGAGCGGATCAAGGACGCATCCATTCTGCGGTTGCGCGACCGGCTGCTTCCGCTGGTGCATCTGAAGTCGCTCTTGCGTCTCGCCGAAGCGAAGATCGAGGCCGCCGAGGCCTACGTCGTGGTGATGCAGGTCGGCAGCCACACCTTCGGGATCGTCGTCGACCAAGTGTTTCATACCGAGGAGATCGTGGTGAAACCGATGTCCTCGATGCTGCGCCACATCACCGCGTTCTCGGGCAACACGATTCTCGGAGACGGATCCGTGATCATGATCCTCGATCCGAACGGTATGGCCGCGGCGATCGGCTCCGAAGTCGTTGCCGGCATGGCAGCCGCGGAGCGGATGGACGAGGTGCGCGTCGGCGACTCCGATGCGAAGATCTCGCTGCTCGTCTTCCGCGCCGGATCGGACGAGCTCAAGGCGGTGTCGCTTGCGCTCGTCACCCGGCTCGAAAAAATCGATGCGCGCGCGATCGAGTTCTCGAACGGGCGTCACCTGATCCAGTATCGCGGCAGCCTGATGCCGCTGTTGCGCATCAACGATAGTGTGCGCCTGCGCACCGAAGGCGCCCAGCCGCTGCTCGTGTTCATCGACCGGGACCGCTGCATGGGGCTCGTCGTCGACGAGATCGTGGACATCGTCGAAGACCGTCTCGATATCACGATCGGCAGCCATACCCCGGGCATTCTCGGCACGGCGGTCGTCAATGGCCGCGCCACCGAGATCATCGATGTCGGCCATTTCCTGCCGCTGGCCTTCGAGGATTGGCTGCATCGCACCGAAATAAGCGACGTGGCGCGCACGCGCCGGATCCTGCTCGTCGACGATTCCGCCTTCTTTCGCAATATGTTGATGCCGGTGCTGAAGGCCGCCGGCTACGATCTGAAAACAGCGGCAGGCGCGGAAGACGCGCTCGCTCTGCTCGAGCATGACGCGCAATTCGACGTCGTCATCTCCGACATCGAAATGCCGGGCATGAACGGCTTCGAGCTGGCCGAGAAGCTACGCGCCAGCCCGCGCACCGCGCACCTCATCCGCATCGCGATCTCCTCGCTGCCGTCGCCGGCGGCGGTGGAGCGCGGGCGG
The DNA here is from genome assembly GCA_030648135.1 of Xanthobacteraceae bacterium. Taxonomy (GTDB): domain Bacteria; phylum Pseudomonadota; class Alphaproteobacteria; order Rhizobiales; family Xanthobacteraceae; genus JAUSIF01. The sequence continues at coordinate 477 of JAUSIF010000068.1, read as the reverse complement.
CAGGCCGGCTTCCACGGCTTCGTCGGCAAGTTCGACCGCAACGGTTTGCTCGCCGTGCTCAAGCAGTCGCCCGCCGAATGGCCGCAGGCGGCCTGATGGGATCCGGAAATCGCGCACCATGACCACGCTATCCGACGACGAAATCGAATATGTGACCGTGATGATCGGCGGGCAGTTGTTCGGCTTGCCGATCGCGCGCGTGCTCGACGTATTCATTTTGGAACGCCTGACCCGAGTTCCGCTGGCGCCGCCGCAGATCGCGGGCGTGCTCAATCTGCGCGGGCGCATCGTCACCGCGATCGACATGCGCCGGCGCCTGGCGCTGCCTCCCCGCGAGCAGGGAGAAAAGCGGATGGCGGTCGGAATCGAACACCACGGCGAATCCTACGGGCTTCTCGTCGACAGCGTCGGTGAGGTGCTCAAGGTTCCGGCTGCAAGCCGGGACGCCAATCCGGTGAATCTGGATCCGTGTCTGGC
>JAUSIF010000064.1 GCA_030648135.1 Xanthobacteraceae bacterium | reverse complement strand
GCGGTGGGATGACCACGCGCTCTGGCGGTGGCGGGGCGCAGAAGTTGTCGCGCTCGCTCACCCGCGTACAGCAAACACCGCCGCCCTGCGAGGTCCAGTTGGTCGGACAGCCGAAGGTGGAATATGTTCTGCAGTCGACGGCTTTGTTGCCATCACAGCACGTTCCGCCCACCATAGAAAAGGGACAGACGCCGAGCAATTGCCCTGGCTCGTCCGGTGGCGGCGTGATGCACCTGTCGATCGGCCTGCTGGACGGACAGGCGCCGGTCGCTGTCTCCACGCAGAAGCCCGACTCAGAACAGCACTCCCTATAACTGGGGGCCAGGCAGAGGGTCGTGAACGGTGGCAGTTGCGTGTCGGGTGTCGTGTCGCATCTGCCGAGGGCTCGCTCAAGCGGCGTACAGCCGCCGGTCGTGGGCGGTGGCGTGCCGCAGGTGCCGGTTTGAATATTCTCGGTGGCGCCGGAAGGACATTGGCAAGCGCCGTCGCGGAAGATCTTGCCGCCGGTGCAGTCGATCACGATGCTCGGGCCGCAGGTGCCGGATTTGGAATCGTAGTCCGACTGCTTACAGCACCGGCGGTCGGTGGTGCCCTCCTGCGTACAGCAGATCTCGCCCTCCTTGAAGGGGTTGGGCTTACAGCTGCTGGGCGGTTGCGGGTCGCAGGTGCGGAAGATGTATTGGTCGAACCACGAACAGCCGCCGTTCGTGGGCGGTGGCGTGTAGCATTCGGGCGGAAATTCGGAGTTGCCACGCGTACAGCACTCCTTGCCCACCTGGTCATAGCCGGGTTTACAGACGATGGGCGGTGTCGCGACGCAGGTGCCATCCTTGCCCGGCTTGGTGCCCGTCGGGCACTCGCAATAGCCGCCGCATATTTTTTTACCGCCCTCGCGCGGAGGCGGGCATTGATCATTCACCCTGGGCTGTCCGTCGGGGCAGGTCGCGACAAAACCATTCGTCCCACTCTTCGCCCGGCGAAGATCACCATTCATCCCATTCTTCGGCTTCGTGACGACGAGCCCGGGCGGGCATTTCGGCGCCTCGCAACGTCCAGGACCAATATTGTTGGTATAAGTCTCGTCGGGCTTGCAATTCAGCGGCGGCGGCACGCATTTGCCGCGGATGCTCACATAGCTCGGCGGGCAACCGCGATAGACGCAGCAGCCGTCGGCGAACTCCGTGCCCGGCGGACAGGCGAGCCCGGACAGGCAAACGCCATCGACATTGAACCAACCCGGCGGACATACGAGCAGCGCAGGCGCCAGCGCGACCGACCGGCACACCCGCCAGATCTCGACGTCGCCAAGATGTCCCCGCGTCGCGGCGTCATCGAAGCGATCGTCGTAATCGATGTAATAGGATTCGAACGGCGGCTCGTTCTGTGGCCGGACCAGGCGGATGGCATTGCCTTGCAGGCCGTCGACGATGAGCGGGCCGCCGGGCTGCAGCCGCTGGACGATCGGGCCGGCGCGCGCATTGCGCAGCTGCTCGCCGGTGCTCCAAAGCGTGCCGCCGCACGCGGCCCGGTTGATGTTGCCGCCCGCGTCGTAGCCGTAGCCGATGGCAAGGCCGCCGTTGTCGTTGCGGAAATCGGGCGGAAAGCCGATCGCGTATTCCTCGGGAACCGGATACCACAGGCCGGGACCAGGCGGATCGCCGGGTCGCTTTAGCCTGAAGCGCAGCACGCGGTTCTCGCCCGACTCGGCCAGCGCCTTGTAGTCGTAGGCTCCGGTCGGCGCCCCGCGCTCGGCCAGGATCATGCGGCTATCCTCATCGAACACGATGTTCGAGATTTCGGCCACGCTCTGCCCGCGCGGAACATTGAGCTCGAGCCGCGGATCGGTTGCGAACCCGCCAGCTGGCGCGATCGCGACCGACCAGACTTGCAGACCGGCGGCGACGGCGTAAAACAGCCGGCCGTCGCGCACAGCCAGGCCGAAAATCCGGCGCTCCGGCGGCGCATAGGCCCAGGTGCGCGGATTCCCGCTGTCGAACGCCGGGCTTGTCAGATCGAGCCGCTTGCGCGGATCGAAGGGGGCCGCACTCAATTTCACTGCCGGACGGCCGCTTACGCCGTGGTCGAAGCGGCCGCGATCGGCCCCGTCCAGACCGAAGCGATGGATCATGCCGGTGTCGCGATCGGCGACAAACAATTGGCGCGTGGCGGGATCGAAAGCGAGCCCGCCGAGCGCCGGCCCGGAATTGGCGACGCGGTCGAGCGTCACATTGGCAAATAACGCCACGGCGCCGGTCTTGCCGTCGATCCGCCAAATCGATCCCGGTCCGCCGTTGACGGTGACGGGCCCGAACAGGCCGGGCATGAAGTTCGCATTGGGGCCGCCGCGGCGCGAGCGATCGGGCTGGCCGTCGCCGTCGCGGTCGGGCACCACGATCGGCAAGCCATAGGCCGAGGTGGCGGCGAGATAGATGTTCGGCGGGGTGGCGTCGTCGAGCGCGATCGAGAACACCTGTCCGACCTGCGCGGCGGTCACCGAGAACGGCTTCGGCGCCTGCACGACCTGTCCCTGCGGCGGCCCGCGCAACGCCTCGAGAACGATCACCCGCGCCGAGGGACGGTCGAGATCGATGAAGGTCTTTTCGATCGGATCGATGCGCGGCGGTGCGGCGGGCGGCCGCGCGCCGGAAAAACCGGTGACTACCGCGTTGCCGAGTCCCAGGATGCCGCGCGAGGAATCTTGCGCCGTGGCGGCGGTCGACCCGCCCCACGCCAGCATCGCGACCGCGATCGATACGGCCGCGCCAACAGCAATACCAACCGTGCGGTTGCTAGTTCGCGCAAATCCTGCCCGGCAATTGCCGCGCGGCGCGCTCAGCGCCCGCCTACTGCCCCCCAACGCTCCCCCCTCATTCTTATAATTTTTTTATTCTTAAGTACTAGCCGACATCCCCCGGATGGCGTGATGGCCGAGTGTCAGGCTGCACGGTTTCGGCTTCCGCCGCAAGGCGACGGAAATCGTCGGGAACTTCGCTTGCGGCGAACGGAAAGCCAGACCCGGCAAGACCTCTTCGCGCGGGCGGCCCAACAGCGGCCGCTCACCGAGCCGCTCTGCGGCCAGGCGTATTTCATGCAGCAGCTTGTCGGCGATCACGGGCGAGGCCACATGGGCAAAATAGCGCCAGACATTGAGCGGGTCTTGTCTGACCTTCGGCGCCCAAACGATGCGCCTAGCGGCCTTTGGCATGTTTCGCGCGGGCTTGCTCGATCACCTCTTCGATGTCGAGCGGCTCGCCCTTGCCGGCATCGAATTCTTGGATGCCGATCTCGATCTCGGCGCGCAGTTCCGCGAGGATGTTGATCCGCTCCAGCAATTCACGGCCGAGTTGCTCCTGCGCCGCCTCGGGCAGGTTTGCCGCCTTGGTGATGGCTAGCTCCAGTGTCTTGACCATAAAATCAGTATATCACACCGCGCTTTCCCGAGGCCATTCCCCGTCAAGTCAGGTATGATCGCGGTCTCTTGAACATTCGCGCTACAATCCCGCGATGCGCGAGAATTACGCCTTCTGCGAAGCGCTGGTGCGGGAAGCCGACAAGGATCGTTTCCTCGCGAGCCTGTTCATGCCCGCCGCGGCGCGCCCGCACGTCTTCGCGCTCTATGCCTTCAATGTCGAGATCGCGCGGGTGCGCGAGCTGGCGCGTGAGCCGCTCGCGGGCGAGGTGCGGCTGCAATGGTGGCGCGAAGCGCTCATGGGGAGCGGGCAGGGCGATGTCGCCGGCAATCCGGTGGCGGCGGCGCTGATCGACACCATCGAGCGCTTCGATCTCAAGCGCGACACGTTGACGGCGCTCATCGATGCCCGCCAATTCGATCTCTATGACGAGCC
>JAUSIF010000061.1 GCA_030648135.1 Xanthobacteraceae bacterium | reverse complement strand
CGGGCGCCGGCAAGTCCACGATCTCGCGCTTGTTGTTCCGTTTCTATGACGTGAGCGGCGGCCGCATCACCATCGACGGACAGGATATCCGCGCCGTAACGCAGGCGAGCTTGCGCGCGGCGATCGGCGTGGTGCCGCAGGACACCGTGCTGTTCAACGATACCATCCGCTACAACATCCATTACGGCCGTGCCGACGCGACCATTGCCGAGATCGAAGAAGCGGCGCGGCAGGCCCAGATCGACGATTTCATCCGCTCCGCGCCTCACGGCTACGACACCGAGGTGGGCGAGCGCGGCCTCAAGCTCTCGGGCGGCGAGAAGCAGCGCGTCGCCATCGCCCGCACCATCCTGAAGGGTCCGCCGATCCTGTTGCTCGACGAGGCGACCTCAGCGCTCGATTCCTATACCGAGCGGGAGATTCAAGAATCGCTCGATCACGCCGCGCGCGGCCGTACCACGCTTGTCATCGCCCACCGTCTGTCCACCGTGGTCGCCGCCGACGAGATTCTGGTGCTGGACGAGGGCAAGATCGTCGAGCGCGGCAACCACGCCGAGCTGCTCACCCACCGCGGTCTCTATGCCGGCATGTGGAACCGTCAGCGCGAGGCCGAGGCCGCGCGCGAGAAGCTGCGCGAGGTCGGCGAGGATACGGACATCCCGGCCGCGCCCAACCGCAATCCACCGCTGGCGAACGATCCGCTCGTAGCAGCCGCCGCCGCGGCGAAAGAAGTCATCCCGACGAATTGACGCTGCACCAGGAGCCGACTAAGTATCGGAACGTAAAAGAGGATTCGTGATGTCCGTGTTCGACTCGATCAGGCGCCAGCTCGCCCCGATCCACCCCGAAGGTTATCCCTTCATCGGCGGCTTCGCGCTCGTGGCCCTCATCCTGTTCTGGCTGGCGGCGCCGCTCGGCTGGCTCGGCGTGATTGCCACCGCTTGGTGCGCCTATTTCTTCCGCGATCCGGTGCGCGTGACGCCGGTGCGCGACGGCCTCGTGGTCGCGCCCGCCGACGGCCGCATCTCCCAGGTCGCGAGCGCCGTGCCGCCTCAGGAATTGGAATTGGGCGTCGTCCCGCGTCCGCGTATTTCGATCTTCATGAGCGTGTTTGATGTCCATGTGAACCGCAGCCCGGCCTCGGGTGCGATCGAGCGGGTCGCCTATAGGCCCGGCAAGTTCATCAATGCCGATCTCGACAAGGCCAGCGAGGACAACGAGCGCAACGGTCTCGTCATCCGCACCCCCGCCGGGCGGATCGGCGTGGTTCAGATCGCGGGTCTCCTCGCCCGCCGCATCGTATGTTTCGTCAAACAGGGTGACGCCGTCGACGCCGGCGTTCGCATCGGTCTCATCCGCTTCGGCTCCCGCGTCGACGTTTATCTGCCCGAGGGCGCCAAACCGCTGGTCGCCGAAGGCCAAATCGCGATTGCCGGCGAGACCGTGCTCGCCGATCTCATGGGTGGGGTGGGTATTTCCGGCTTTCGGGCTGGCTGATACCCCTTTCGCGGAGCGGCAAGGAGGCTTATTTTATGGATATGTCCAATCTCTTCGCTCCCTTCGAGCCCGAAGGCGACGAGCCGCGCCGGCGCCGCTTCAAGCCGATTCCGCTGCGAGTGCTGTTGCCGAATTTGATCACGCTGTTGTCGCTGTGCCTGGGGCTCACCGCGATCCGCATGGCGATCGAAGGCCGGCTCGAATTCGCCATCGCCGCGATCGTGCTGGCGGCGGTTCTCGACGGACTCGACGGTCGTATCGCGCGGCTGTTGCAGAGCACTTCGCGCTTCGGCGCGGAGCTTGATTCGCTCGCCGATTTCGTGAACTTCGGGGTGGCGCCCGGCTTCGTGCTGTTTATCTGGGGCCTCAAGGATCTGCGAGGATTTGGCTGGATCGTTGCGATGGTGTTTGCGATCTGCGCCGCCCTCCGGCTCGCCCGCTTCAACGTCATGCTCGATGATCCCAACCGGCCGGCCTATGCGGGCAACTTCTTCGTCGGCATGCCGGCGCCGGCGGGCGCACTCGTGGTGATGCTTCCGGTCTATCTCGAATTCCTCGTCCTGCCGCGCACGATCATGAGCACGCCGGTCGCCGCCCTCTATGTGATCGGGATTGCGCTATTGATGGTTTCGCGGATTCCGACCTGGTCCGGTAAGAAACTCACCTCGCGTGTGCCGCGCGAGCACGTGCTCCCGGTGTTCGTCCTGGTTGTGATGTTCGCCGCGCTGCTGATCAGCTATCCGTGGGAGGTGCTCTCCGGCGGCAGCCTGCTTTATCTTGCGGCCATTCCGCTGGCCTATATGCACCACAAAAAGTTCGAACGCGCGCACCTGGCCGCTGCCGGGGGCGTTGTGCACCAGCCGCTGGCGGTTGATGAGGAGCAACGGCCCGACCGTTTCAATTGAGGCTCGCGAGTTTCCAATCCCGCCCCAACCCTTTTCCCCGCACGCATGGACGGCGCCGGCCTTGACGCTGATCGGGAAGAAAACCTTGCCGTCGCAAACATATTTCATATAGGCATTGGCGCTGTCCCATGACGGCGTAGAGGGAGGAGATAATGGCGAAGGTGGCGTTTCTCGGTCTAGGCGTGATGGGTTATCCCATGGCCGGGCATCTCAAGAACAAGGGCGGCCACGACGTGACCGTCTATAACCGCACCGCCGCTAAGGCTGAGAAGTGGGTGGCGCAGCACGGCGGCAAGAGTGCGCCGACGCCGCAAGCGGCCGCCGAAGGACAGGACTTCGTCATGGCCTGCGTTGGCAACGACAACGACCTGCGCGCGGTCACGCTCGGGGCCAACGGCGCCTTTGCCGGGATGAAAAAGGGTGCGCTGTTCGTCGATCACACCACCGCGTCCGCCGAAATCGCACGCGAGCTTTACGCCGACGCCAAAAAGCGCAGTTTTGATTTCGTCGATGCGCCGATGTCCGGCGGCCAGGCCGGCGCCGAGAACGGCGCACTCACGGTCATGTGCGGCGGGGATCAGCAGCCCTACTCCCGCGCCGAGAAAGTGATTGCCGCCTACGCGCGCATGTGCAAGCTGCTCGGGCCCGCCGGGGCGGGCCAGCTCACCAAGATGGTCAACCAGATTTGCATCGCCGGCCTCGTGCAGGGGCTCGCGGAGGGGATTCATTTCGCCAAGAAAGCCGGCCTCAATGTCGAGGCGGTGATCGAGACGATCTCCAAAGGCGCCGCGCAATCCTGGCAGATGGAGAACCGCTACAAGACCATGAACGCCGGCAAGTTTGATTTTGGCTTTGCCGTCGACTGGATGCGCAAGGATCTCGCCATCTGTCTTGCCGAGGCGCGCCGCAGTGGCGCAAACTTGCCGGTCACCGCGCTTGTCGATCAGTTCTATTCGGAAGTGCAGAAGATGGGCGGCCGGCGCTGGGACACGTCGAGCCTGATCGCGCGGCTTGAGCGCTGACTGCATCAGGACGGCCGCTAAAATATCAATTGCATTCTGT
>JAUSIF010000059.1 GCA_030648135.1 Xanthobacteraceae bacterium | reverse complement strand
AATAGATGCCGCCAAAAATGAAGGCGGCAGCGGCGGCGACGATGATCGCGAGATAGTTCACGCCCGTATAGTTCATAAGCCCCTCCCAGTCCCACAACGGCTTTGATTGATCTTATCCGGTCGCAAGCGCTGCGTCAGCTTGTGACTTGGAATTCAGTCCGGCTTCATGCCGCTCATCCGGCAAAGGATGGTCCATTCCGCCTCAGTCACCGGTTGCACCGAGAGCCGCGAATTATTGAGGAGCACCATCCCGGCTAGCTTCCGCTCCGCCTTGCACATGGCAAGCGTCACCGGGATGGGCAGCGGGGCGATGGCCTTCACGTCGACCATGCCGAAGGTCGCGGTCTTGTCGCCGGGATCAAGACGATATTCTCCGATCATCTCGATCACGCCGACGAGCTCTTTGTCGTCGCCCGAATGATAGAAGAAGGCGCGCTCGCCCCGCTTCATCGCCATCAGGTGCTGCTTGGCGAGATGATTGCGGACGCCGTCCCATGCGGTGCCCTTGGCGCCCGCCTTTACCTGGTCGTCCCATGACCAGGTCGAGGGTTCGCTCTTCAACAACCAATGGGCCATTCGATCAGGTGCCGGGCGAGCCCACGACCCAGCGCCAGGGGCGTACTTCGGAAGAGGCGAACAACCCGGCTTTCCGATAGGGATCCTTGGCGAGAATCGCATCGGCGGCTTTCCGGTCGGGGGCTTCGATGATGAGTAACGACCCGATCATGGTCTCGCCGTCGTCGGCGAGCAGAGGTCCGCAGACCTTCAGGGTCGCCGTATGGGCACGAAGGTAGTCGAGATGGGCAGCCCGGTTCGCCAGCCTGATTTGCAGGCTGTTGGGCTTGTCGAGACAGATCGCTGCGTAATGCATCGGTGACCTCTAAAACGTCCTAAAAAACTATTCGTTCCACTGGCCCGCGTCCATGCACTTCGGGATCATGCTTCGGCGCCCATCGGGCGGGAGAGCAGCCGGGCGATTGCCCCATCGATGCCGAGCCGTTCGGCGAGTACGTCGTCGACCGCCTCGGCGATCGGCATGTCGATGCCTTTGGCGTGAGCGGTCTCGACCAGCACCGAAGCCGTGAAGGCGCCCTCGGCGAGCTTGCCGGCGCTTGCCTCGGCGAGCGATTTGCCGCGGCCGAGCGCCAGGCCGAGCGCATAATTGCGCGACTGCGGCGAGGAACAGGTGAGAATGAGGTCGCCGAGCCCGGATAGCCCCATCAGGGTTTCGGGCTTGACGCCGTAGGCGTGGCCCAAGCGAACCAGCTCGGCGAAACCGCGTGCGGTCAAGGCCGCCTGTGCGCTGGCTCCAAGATTACGCCCGGCGACGATCCCGGCCGCGATCGCGAGCACGTTCTTGGCAGCGCCACCAATCTCGACGCCGCGCACATCGGTGGTGTGATAAACGCGGAAAGTCGGCGACCGCAGCGCTTCGGCGAGCGACGCTGCGAGCCGTTCATCTGCGGCCGCGAGTGTCACCGCGGTGGGCAGGCCTTTAGCCACGTCGGCCGCGAAACTCGGTCCGGACAGGACGGCGGGGTGGCACTGCGGCACCGTCTCGGCCAGGATCTCGGTGACGAAGCGGCGCGTACCGCGCTCGATGCCTTTGGCGCAGGCGACGAGCGGCACCGATGGGCGCAGCATCGGCGCGAGCGAAATGGCGAGCCCGCGCATCGCTTGCGTCGGAACGACGAGAAGCAACACATCCGCGGTTGCGGCTTCGCGCAGCGATTGGGCGACCGTGATTCCGGAATCGACCTCGACGTCGGGAAGCCGTGTCTTGTTGGTGCGGTACTTTTCGATTTCGGCCATGACGGCCGCGTCGCTGTCGTAGAGCGTAACTTTGTGTCCCGTGCGCGCCGTGGCATTCGCCAGCGCCGTTCCCCAGGCGCCGGCGCCGAGAATGCAAATGCGCTGAAAGGCGGTCATGGGCTTCGTCTCAAGCCGGTACGGGGACGGTCTCGAGCGGCCAACGGGCGCGCGGGCTCGCCTCGAGCCCGTCCACCATGCCGCGGGCAAGACGCTCGGCCCCTGCCCAGGCGATCATCGCACCATTGTCGGTGCATAATTCCGGTGGCGGCACCACCAACGCGATCATGGCCTCGGCGGCGACCGCCTCGAGCGCCTCACGGATAGTCTGGTTCGCGGCCACCCCGCCGGCAACCACGAGCGCCCGCGGCTGCCACACGCTATTGCGCAAAGTTCCCAAGCACACCCGTACGCGATCGACCACGATGTCGGCAATCGCGGCCTGGAAGCTTGCGCAAAAATCAGCCACGTCCTGATCCGACAGCGGCGCGATGCGCTCGGCTTCGAGCCGCACCGCTGTCTTCAGGCCGGACAACGAGAAATTGGGCTCGGGCCGCCGCAGCATGGGGCGCGGCAAATTGAAACGACCGGGATTGCCGCGCACGGCCAGCAGCTCGATTTCGGGTCCGCCCGGATAGGGAAGCCCGAGCATTTTTGCGGTCTTGTCGAACGCCTCGCCGATCGCGTCGTCGACCGTGCCGCCGAGGTAGCGGTAGCGGCCGACATCCTCGACTGAGACGAGTTGGGTGTGGCCGCCCGAGACGAGCAGGAGGAGATAAGGGAAGCCGACCCCGTCGGTGAGGCGGACGGTCAATGCGTGCGCTTCGAGATGGTTCACGGCGAGCAGCGGTTTGCCGATGACGAGCGCGATCGCCTTGGCGGTGGTGAGACCGACGATCACGCCGCCGATGAGGCCCGGACCCGCCGCCGCCGCGACGGCGTCGATATCGGAAAATTTGAGATTGGCGTCTTCCATCGCCTTGCCGATGGCTCCGTCGAGCAGTTCCACATGGGCACGGGCGGCGATCTCGGGCACGACCCCGCCATAGGGTTGGTGCTCGGCGAGCTGCGACAACACCACGTTCGACCGGATCTCGCCCAGTCCATCGAGGCTGCGGAACACGACCGCAGCGGCGGTCTCGTCGCAGGTCGTCTCTATGCCGAGGACGAGCATTCCCCAAGCCTCCGTTCCACGCCGCGCAGCGGCGGTTTTGTTCGATCCCGGCGCGCCTCGCGGGCCGCACGCCATAGCAGGATTTCCGAATTCCGCCCATCCGTGTTGGTATGGACGGCCTTGAATATCCAACCAAGCCGCTCCCGCGCATGACGCAATCCTCGAAACTCCGCATCGGCACCCGCGGCAGTCCGCTTGCCCTCGCGCAAGCCGAGATCGTGCGCGCGCGTCTCGCCGCCAGCCATGGCCTCGATACGGCGGCGATCGAAATCGTGGTCGTGCGCACCACCGGCGATACGATCCGTGACCGGCCGCTCGCCGCCGCCGGCGGCAAAGGCCTGTTCACCAAGGAGATCGAGGAGGCGCTCATCGCCGGCAGCATCGATCTGGCCGTGCATTCGGCAAAGGACGTGCCGACCTTTCTTCCTCCGGGCCTCGTGCTGGCGGCGTTCCCGCCGCGCGCCGATGTGCGCGATGCCTTCGTGAGCGCCCGCGCAAACTCGCTCCGGTCACTCTCCGCGGGCGCCAGTGTCGGCACTTCATCGGTGCGCCGCGAGGCGCTCACCCGCCGCTTGCGGCCCGACCTTGAGATGAAGCTCCTGCTCGGCAAAGTGCAGACCCGCGTAGAGAAGATCGCTAGCGGCGAGATCGATGCGGCGATGCTGGCTCTGGCCGGTTTGGAACGGCTGGGTCTCATGAACCATGCGTCGGAGTTGCTCGTTC